>JAYVWH010000851.1:0-3670 GCA_043786265.1 Kofleriaceae bacterium
TCCTGCGCGACGGTCTGCTCGTCAAGAAGGACCGGACGACAGGCGAGATCACGAAGATGTCGAAGGATCAGTTCGACGCAGTGATCGGCGTCAACCTGACCGGCGCCACGATGATGGTGCGCGAGACCGTCGCCAAGATGGTCGCGACCGAACGTCGATCTGATTCGGCGGGTGTGATCGTCAACATGTCGTCGATCGCGCGCCACGGTAATCGTGGTCAGTCGAACTACGTCGCCGCGAAAGCCGCGCTCGCGGCGAACACCGTCACGTGGGCGCGCGAGTTCGCGTCGTTCGGGATCCGCGTGTGCGGCGTCGCGCCGGGCATGGTCGAGACCCCGATGACGCAAGGCATGAATCAAAAAGCCCGCGAAGCGATCGTTGCCGCGATCCCGGTCGGTCGCATCGGCCTGCCCGAGGACCTGTGGCTCGCCGTGAAGTTCTGTCTCGAGTGCGACTACTTCAACGCGCGCACGTTCGACGTCGACGGTGGCATGAGCTTCTAGACTACGGTCCGCTGAGCGCCGGCGGCGACACCGTGCCGGTGACGTTCGGCGCGGGTGACCAGAACAAAATGTAGCCGGCACCGCCGCCAGCACCGCTGTCGCCGCAGCCGCTCGACACGCCGTCCTCCGCACTCAGCGTGCCGCCGAACGAGCCGTTGCCACCTTTGCCGCAGGCTCCGACGGTTCCCGTCGTTGCACCAGCGCCGCCGGAAGCAGCGTTCGCGCTCACTGCGCCGTTGTTGCCGTTCGCACCTGTCGCTGAATCGCTGGCCCCGCCCCCTCCTCCGCCGCCGTTTGCGGCGAGGGTGCCGGCAACACCGATCATCGGTGCGTCGAGTCCAATGTAGCCACCCGAGCCGCCGCCACCGCCGCCGCCAAAGAACGAGCGCCCATATCCCCCACCGCCACCGCCGGCGTGGATCGAGCCAAACGTGCCGACCGCAATCGAAACGCGCGCGCCGATCTCGATCGCGCCGCCGCCCGTACCGCGCGGTGCGGTCGCTGCGAGCGTGCCCGCGCCGCCGATGCCGCCCGCGCATCCGCCGCGGATCAACGTGGGCGGTGTCGCGAACCCCACGCCGGCACCGCCGCCAGCACTGCCGCCACGTCCGCCATTGCCCTGAAATCCACCGCCGCCACCGCCGGTCGATGGCGTCGCAGCAGTCCCCGCATTTCCGGTCTGGCCGGCAGGACACTCCGTCGTCACCGTCACCGCGCCACCGGGGCCAGGGCTCGTGAATGATGCATTCACCGTGATATCTCCGTCGATCTGTGCGGTGCCATTCACCGCAATCAGAAGCGGTCGCGCGCCAATCACATCGAGATTCGCTGCGGCATCGACGATCAAGTTGTCGACCGATGCGAGCAACACATCCGGTCCGCCGCTTTGCGACAGCACCATCGTCGTGACGGCGATCGTCTGGTTCATCTTGCCCTTGAGCACGCCCGTATCCGTGTCCCAGGTGAAGCCGCTCTGGACCTGCGTCAGATTCAAGTTACCCAGCGGTGCCGGCAACGCGCACGGCGCGAAGTGCTCGGCGGTCCACGTCGTGCAAAGCGGCGCAGTATCGACCCCCTCGTCGACAACAAACACATCGCCATTGGCGCTGCCCGAACCGCTCCCAGTGCAGAAACCAGCGACGCACGACTGCCCCGACGGACAGGCATCACCCGCGCCACAAGGTGCGCCAGGCGCTGCCGTCGGGCTGTAGCAAGCCCCGACCACGAGCGCGAGTGCAACAGCCCGCATGAACCGATCCTACGTCACTCGGCGACCCAGCGGCAGCCGTTCGTCGTCGCCAAAGCGGTGCGAACACTGACGCACGCCGAGATTCGAGCCGAGAGTCGCCGCTCACGCGCGCCGTGGTGGCCTTGCCGGATCGGTGATGAGGTCGCGCTAAGGCGGTGCAGGGTGAGGCGCGCCCCGCAGGCAACGCACGACGCCGGCGGAACGAACAGCCCGACGCATGTCGTGACCCGACCGTCACCAAGAGCAACGTTCGCGAGCTCGACAGCCGCGGCCCGAGCGCTATCGGCGCGATTTCCGACCTCACCAATGAGCTCTCACCCTTCTGCGTCAGCTCAACCTCGACCCGGTTCGCCTTGAGGGCTAGCTCGAGCGCTGACGCCCGGCAAGCGACGCAGCCACGCCGGCGGTACGAAAGCAGGCAATATCCCGACCCGGCTGGCGCCGGACCTGCACCGTCGTTCTAGATCGCGTGGCCGCGCCTGGGCAGTTGTGACCCGTGCGCAAATGGGTCCGTCCGCCGCAGTGGCGCGCGGTGACAACATGCGACAGGCGCTAGCGTCGTCGCGGATCTCCTCAGGCAGATAAATTTTAGGGAAGGGGCAGAGGGTGCTTGCGCGATCGTCCGTGAAGACAACGCGGCAAGATCCGGTGCGAACGCGCAGTAGAGCGCGCTACTCCCCATCGTTCGATTGCAAGGGTCGTGACCCGGTCGGGTAGCCGCGGGAGGTCACCCTCCCGCAGCCCCCACCAGATCCGGACAAGGAGATTTCCACCATCCGGCTCTTCCGCGTGGACGTCTCATGTAGCCGACGACTACAGCAGGAGGGGCTTCAGCTTCGGGCGTGGGAGCGGTAGTGCACGTTCCAATTTCAGGAATCGCGCCCACGTCATCCGCGACCGTTGGCTTCTTCGAGTGAGCCACTTTCGCCAGATCCGGGTGGCCCAGTACAGCAGCCTCCAGACCTGTTTTCCGTTCGTGCTCACCGCGAAGTAGTTGAAGTGGCCTTGTAGCCGTCTCTTGAGCCCGAGGTGCTGTTCGCGCACGGCATCGTGTCGGTGTAGCCGACACCACGCAGTGATCGCCGCGAGAGCCCTCGTCAGCCGACTAGCTTGCGTCTTCACGCACACATTCCACCCTCGTTTCTCACGGCTCCAATACCAGGTGAAACCTAGGAAATCGAAGGTGGATGGGCCGACTCCGTCGTCACCGCCCCGCGGACGGCGAAAAGGAACCAGCCGAGTCTTCTCCGGGTTCAGTCTCAGGCCGTATCGATCAAGACGCTGCGGGAGCACCCGCAGCACTCTATCGGCGTCCTCCTTGTATTCGAAGGCGATGACAAAATCGTCCACATAGCGGATCAATTTGGCCACGCCTCGCATCCGAGGCTCCACCTCCCCCGCGAACCATTCATCGAGGGCGTAGTGGAGGTAGACGTTACCCAAGAGCGGAGAGAGCGCCGAACCCTGCGTCGTTCCGACGTCGGGCTCTGTGTACGCTTCTCCGTCCATGACTCCGACATGAAGACACTTACCGACGAGCCTCAACAGCGACTCGTCATCGATTCGCTTCTTCAATTCGTCGATCAGCTTCTTCCGATCGATGTTGTCGAAGAATCCCTCGATATCGGCCTCGAGGATCCAGGCCACTTCTCCGGAGGCGCTGCCATGCAGCGTCTTGATCGCATCGTGGGCGCTGCGGTTCGGACGACAGCCGTACGAACAATCCAGAAACACCGGTTCATAGATCGCAGTGAGCAGCGTTGTCAGCGCGCCCTGCACGACCTTATCCTCGGTGCACGAGATCCCAAGGGGGCGCAGCGTCCCGTTTGCTTTCGGGATGCGAACACGTCGGATTGGTTGGTGCCGGTACCGCCTGGTTCGCATTCGGTCATGCAGACCTCGAATGTTGTCCCGCAGT
>JAYVWH010000852.1:0-3411 GCA_043786265.1 Kofleriaceae bacterium
GATCCGCTTGGCGCTGCCCTCCTCGGTCGCCTCGTAGCGGAATCGATCGGCGGGGACGACGTTACGGAGACGCGCGAGATCGACGCCACAGATTCGCCCGTCCGCTTCGCGATGCACGTCGGCGATCGGTGACAGCCGGGTCAAGTAACGGGCGAGGAGGATGTGCTGCCGCGCCATCAGCACACCCGTCAGATAGTCGGTGTCGGTCGGATCGCTCCAGTTGGCGGCCGCGACGATCGCGCGAACGTCACGTTCCGTGAATCGCGCGATGACGCGAGCCATCCACGCCCCGTCGCGCTCGGTCATCCGCAGGAACGCCGGGTTCGGATAGGAGCCCTTCCACGCCTCGGGATCGAAGTCCTTGGCGGAGAAGTAGCCGAATCGTTCGTGTCCGCGCGTGTACTTGACGCGGTCCCACGGGCGTTCGCGGATCCCGAACGTCGCGAAGTCGGCGAGGATGTCGCCGAAATCGAACCCATACGCAAAGCCCGCCCGGGTCGAGCCGGCGAGCACCTCCTGCCCGATGGCATCGCTGATGTCGATCAGGTAGTGCCGGATGTAGCCCGGAGACGACCAGGGCTTCTTGGGATCGCTCGCCACCCATACGTCCATCGAGTTCTGCTCCCGGGAATCCCAGTGGTTCACCCACGCGGCTAACAGACGGCTGCCGCGGAGCTCGCGGCGATGCTCGTGGTTGATGATGTCGTTCGGATCGTCTGCGCGCGTACCCTCGTAACGAAATGGTCCGAGTGGATATCCGGGCAACCACTTGGAGGCCTGCATGCGCACGAGGTCTCCGCGGTGGCCGGACGCAGCGAGCACCTTCTGGAGCGCTGCCTCGTCGAACGGGGCGCTCTTCCCGTAGGTCACGACCTCGAGCCCCGGGGTCAGCGTGAGCTGCGAGCGGCGGATGTAGACGATCTGCTCGCACGTCACCGGGAAGCCCGCCGCGTGGTAGAGCGCTCCACCGACCACACTCGCGCCGCTGTTGCGCTCGGGCTGCTCCGGCATGTCCGCCTTCAGCAGGTACTTTCCTTTTCCGGGAACGGTCACGCGGAAGCCGAGCGAAGAACCGTTTTGCTTGCCCTTATCGACGACCCACTCGCCATCGGTGACCGGGGCATCGAGAAAATCTTCAGGCTTGCAACCACCCGCGGCGACTTGTTCGATGGGCATCGGGTGCACGCCCAGCCGGTTTTCGAACCACGATGAATCGGCGACCTCGTCGAGGCTGTTCGCGTTTGCCGCCTCGCCGCTGACATCGACCGACAGCGCCCGCGACCAACGCTCGAACGTGAGCTTGTCGATCGCGTCCCAGCGATACGACGTCACGTACGGCCTCGGCGTGCACGCGACCCGCGTAGGCTCGGTCTTCGAAGGATCGGGGCGACACGGAAGGGAGACCGGATTCGTATCGGTGTCCTTGGTGAACGGTTCGCGCAGCGGAAACGCGCCCTTCGGCTCTGCCGCCGCGCAACCGGCGCTCGCGCCGCCGGCGAGGACGAGGAGAAGAAGCTTCGTGGTCATCAGAATCCCTTTCGCGAGCCGAATGCCAGCCGCACAGAGGTGATGTCAGCGCCGTCTTCGAGGGTCTCGGTGCCGAGCCCGAACACCACCTCGAACCCGGCGTCGCGTGCGCCATAGGTTGTGATTCCGAGGTCGGCGGACATTCTGAGCTTGCGGGTGGTCAAGCCGTCGAGGTGTTCGCCGAAGGCATTGCCGATGGCGAAGCGCGCCTCACCGTCGAGTTCCGTCCACACCGGCCACGTGTAACCGAGCTGCGAGACGAACGTGCTGCGCCCTGTCATCCAGCCGGGGAGGAATCCGGGCATCATGTCGCTGCTGACGATGGCGAGCTCGGTGAACGGGATGTTCTCGCCACCGCGGATCGGATCGACGAAGTCGACGCCGACCGAGAGCTTGAGGCTGCGCTGGTGGCCGGTGAGATCCACCGCCGCGCCGATCACCGAGCCCCAGCCGACCCAGCTCCGATCGTTCTTCACGTCGAAGTTCGTCTCGGCGTGTGCGCTGAAGTAGCTCCCGCTGCCCGGCGCCGGAGCCGGCGCACGCTGGTCGAGGACGAGCTCGGCGCGCTGGTAGAAGTCTGTGTAGGGCATGTCGAACCCCGGTGGCATCTGGAGCAGACCGGTGGTCACGTTGTCGTCGAGCGAAGGGGCCACGCCCCGGCGGAAGGAGATCGCGCGCACGCCGGTCGTGAACTTGAAGACCGACTCGGTCTTCGACTTCTGACGGAAGATCACTTCCCCGTTGAGCCGCTGGAGTCCGTAGCGGGACTTGGTCGCGTCGGTGACCGAGGGGCCGAGGCCGTAGAACAGGAGATCGGGGCGGCGTGTGAATTCGAAGCGTGCCGCGAGCGAGGTCAGCGCCTGGTTCCATGCGTAGCGGTCGAGCACCGTGGTGCTGATCCAGTCCGTGCCGCCGGTCGACGCGTGGATCCGGACGTGGTTTTTCGGGTGGAACGTGTGGTCGCCGGCGAAGTAGAGCCCGATGCTCGGCTGCAGACCGAAGTCGACGAACGCGGTGGGAAGCAGAATAAAGTTGTCCTGGGGGCCGAACGTGACGACGTCGGTGATGGTCTCCACCCAGTGATCGGCCTCGGAACGCCGGACCAACCAACCGAGCGGACGTCGAAGCACGAGCTCGTTGACCGCGTACAGCGGCGACAGCAGGATGCGCGGAATCCACAGCGCCCAGCTACCTGCATGCTTGTCCTCATTGCCCCGCCCGTCGTAATCGGGCAGCTCGCGCTTCGGTTCTGCGAGCGCGGGCCGGGATTCCATGATCGCAATGCACGCCAGCGCGAGCCAGGCAGGTCGAAGCATCAGGGCGATCCTTGCAAAGGTCGGCCCGCGACACGCGAGTGGCCGATCTCCAGAACGCTTGCAAATCCCGGTATTGACACGATCTCGTGAGCTGCGACTCTCGAAACTGCGCGCGTACGCCCCGGTGAGACGCGCCCGCTCGTGCCGAAATCTACGTACAACATAAGCGCCCGAACGCTGCCCGCGACATCTGACTGATTGGTCGAGCCCGGGGCCGGGGAGCTCGCCGTCGAGGAGAAGGCCCGCTTCTATCGTATGGCCAGACGTTCGGCGACCGAGTCGGCGGCGATCCTCGACGCTTGTCGGGCTCTCTCTTTGACGACCTCCCCATCGTCCGAGGCGGGTCGTGCGGTCCTTCTACGAATCGTCGCGATGCTAACGGCGATTGTAAAGAGATCGGGCTCGGGCTCGGGCTCGACCTGAGCAGAGATCAACCCATCAAATCCTCTGTGGCGAAGTACTAGGCCCCAAAGAAGCGCTTGGGGCGGCGGCGAGCCGCCGAACCAGCCCGCGACCTCAACCTGCGATGTCGACCATCTCCAGTTGTGGTGGATCGTCGTCGCAGATC
>JAYVWH010000853.1:0-2500 GCA_043786265.1 Kofleriaceae bacterium
ATGCAGTGGGCCATCGAGATCCACAGGGCCGAGTAGTCCCACGTGGTCCAGTTACGCTGGGCAACCGCGACCGGAGCGAGATCGTGGTTGTAGAGGGGCGATGAGGTTAGCTGCTCCGGCGCTCGGAGCTCGACGCGCCCGTCGTCGTGACGAATCTCGTCGCTCTCGCTCATGGTCGCCGAACCTAGTAGATTCCGCCGCGTGAAGCGAGCATTCGTGACTGGTGGGTCCGGCTTCGTCGCGACGCGGGTCTCGCCGAGATGCGCACCTGATTCACGGGCGGCGCGCCTCGATCTCCTCGACCGCGAACTTCGTCCACATCCGAACGTAGGGCAGTGGATCCGCAAGGCCCTTGCGAAGCTGTGCGAGGGCGTAGCGGCCAAGCGGCGAGCGCGCGTAGGCCTGCGCAGCGACGATCCGGATCGCGGGTGACACGCTCGTCAGCCACACATCGCCGACCGATGCGTCGTCGCGACCATAGGCAACGAGCGCGACCTTGGGCCTCGCACTCCAGCCGTTGCGAAGCTCGGTAAGTGTCCACTCGATCGAGCGATCGAGGTGACACAGGTTGCACGCGTTGGGGGCGGCCTCCGCGAGCAGCCGTGGATTCGTCGGCGAGCTGATGCGGTGCGTGCGCACGTAGCGATCGATGCCCATCACGATGCGCGGCATGTGGCAATCGAGGCATCCGGTCGTCGCGTGGCTCCCCGCGTGCGTCGGCCCGGCCTGAGTCGCGTGGCACCCGACGCACGTCGCGATCGCCTTCGCCTCGTCGGGTTTTCCGTCCGCACGGTGTGGGTCGTGGCAATCGGTGCACTTGATTCCGGTACACGAGGACGCGGCAAGATCGAGCGCCTCGCTCGAGTTGCGCAGCGCGGTGCCGTCGGACAGCCGCGGCGAAGGGCCCGAGTGGCACTGCGCGCAGACCGTGTTGATCACGGATGCGTCCTTGCGCTGCGCGGCGAATGTCACCGGCAGCATGGGAGCATCCGCGCGCGCGACCGCACCACGTGGCAGGAACTGAATGGGTGCACCTACGGCATGCGCGCGCCCACCGAGGTGGCAGCTCTCGCAACTGATGCCCGTCGTCACCTGCGCATTGACGTCGAGCCTCTCGGAGCCCGGCGCACTCGTGAAGAACTGCTCGAGGCCATGCCCGATCGCCTTGTCGCCAGATCCACGTGCGATGCGCTGCGCGAAGGGATACGTCGAATGGCACCACGGACAGCGCTCTGCCCACGGCTCCCGCACCGGCGCGAAAGCGTCGAAGTGTGCGTCGTCGAGCCACGGATCAAACGCGACTTGCGGCACCCAGCCGCCCGCGCGCGGCCACCAGCCAAAGGGCAGCCGCACCTCGTCACGCGCGCCGTCCTCGATGCCGACGTACTCCTGCAGGCCACGGTGTCCGATCGTGCGGGTGACGCGATAGCGGGTGGTGCGCTCGGCGTCGTGCGTCGTCATCGTGAGACCAGCGAGGTCGCGCTCCATCCGGGCCACACCACCCTTGTGCGCGACGGTCGCGCCCGCGAAGTCGCCGATCACCGCGCCGGGGTCGTCGACCTTCATGTTCATCACGCGATGCAGGCTGGCCGACCACAGCGCGAACTGCACGCCGTGGCACTCGCCGCACGCCTGCGGTCCGATGTAGTCGGCCGCGGTGATGTTGCGATCATCGGCAACCGCCGCGGGAACGCGCACGTGCGCCGCGCTGCCAGTCTTCGTCACAGGTACGGGGTCACGCGCGCTCGAGCAGGCCACGAGCGCAAGCGCGACGAGCAGTCTTACCGCCATGTCACGCCGGTCAACTGCTCGGAGAGCTCCCACAGCCGAGCGGCTCCGTCGTCATCGCGCGCGGTCCGCGACGGCTTCGCGATCTTGCAGCGCACGAAGTATTCGCCGGTCACGCCTTCGACATCGGGCGAGCGAGCGAGATAGATCGACGTCTTCGCTCCCTCCGCCGAGCTCAGCAGCAGCGGCCGCGCGAGCTTTGTTCCGACGCGCATGAGGACGGAGCCCTCGGCACCGAAGTTCGTCGCGACCGCGCCGGGGTGCAGCGAGTTGCTCGTGACCTTGCGCGCTGCCAGGCGCCGCGCTGCCTCTCGTGCGAACCAGATGTTGCACAGCTTCGACGCGCCGTAGACGAGAGTCGCACCCGGCCAGCGCTCCATCGTGGCGAGGTCGTTCCAGCGAAACCACTGCAGCCGGTGACCGTTGCTCGACACGGTGACGACCCGCCCACCCTCCGCGATGTGCTCGCGCAGCTCGTACGTCAGCAAAAACGCGGCGAGGTGGTTGAGCGCGAACGTGCGCTCGTGGCCATCGGGCGTGAGCTCGCGGCGGTCGTGGATCAACCCTGCGTTGTTGACGAGGACATCGACGCGCGGGAACCGGATCCGGATCTCTCCCGCAGCGCGCCGGACGTCGGCCATCACGTAGAGATCGGCGAGGACCAGGCTCACGTGCGCTCCCGGTGTCGCCGCTGTGATCGAGTCGGCGGCCG
>JAYVWH010000854.1:0-2760 GCA_043786265.1 Kofleriaceae bacterium
GTCAAGCGGTTCGAGAAGCTGCTGGCCGAGCGACAGATCGCGCTGCACCTCAGCGAACAGGCAGTCGCCCGCGTTGCAGAAGCTGGCTACGATCCGATCTATGGTGCCCGTCCGTTGAAGCGTGCCCTGCAGAAGCTCGTGATCGATCCGCTGGCCACTCGTCTCTTGTCCGGCGACTTCCAACCAGGCGATACCATCGAGGCCGATCTGGAAGGTGATGCAATCACATTCCGCAAGGTCACAAAGGTAGCCGCCTGACCATGCCGTCCCAGATCGATTTCGATCCGAACGTCGACTACTACAAGCTGCTCGGCGTTGCCAAAGACTCATCTGCGGACGACATCAAGAAGACGTATCGGAAGCTCGCGAAGGCGAATCATCCCGATTCGACCGGCGGCGACAAGTCGAAGGAGAAGCGCTTCAAGGACATCTCCAACGCCTACGAAGTGCTCGGCGACGACAAGAAGCGAAAGCAGTACGACGCGATGCGATCAGGCGGATTCCGCCCCGATCTGGGAGGTGGCGGGTTCTCCTACCAGACCAGCGGTGGTGCCGGCGGCCCCAGCGTATTCGACCTGGGCGACTTGTTCAGCCAGTTCTTCAGCAGTGGTGCGGCAGGACCGCGCGGCGCGGGCGGACGTGTGCGCGTGGATCACGCCGACGGATCACGTCAGCGCGTTCACGCACAGCAAGCGGACGACGCCGACTTCGCCCAGCAGGTGCGCGCTTCCGATGGCTCGTTTCTGCACGTCGAGGGTGGCGACGTTCATTCGGACGTGAGGATCTCGTTCGATCGCGCGATCCTTGGCACCGTCGCCACCGTCGCGACGGTCGACGGTAAGGCGGAGGTGAAAATCCCGGCCGGCACCTCGAGCGGCAAGAAGCTCCGGCTGCGCGGCAAGGGGGTTCCCGGGCGCTCGGGTCAGTCCGGTGACCACTACGTCACGGTGCAGATCGACATTCCGAAAGACCTCGATGAGGAGAGCAAGAAACTGCTCATTTCATTGGTTCAGAAGTCGCGCAAACACGAGCGAAACGACTGAACTTAGGTAGACTGCATTATCGCCGATGAGTAAGCACACCGAGACCGCCGGCCAGTACCCCGTCATTCCGCTCCGTACCGAGGTCCAGCTCCCGGGTCACGTTGGCCCGCTCGAGATCGGTCGCGAAGCATCGGTCCGGGCGATCGAAGCAGCCACCCGCGATGACAATCTGATCGTCATCATCCCGCAGAAGAATCCTGCGGTGCGCGACCCCGGCCAGCGCGACCTCCACGAGGTCGGCGTGCGCGCCGAGATCGTTCAAGTCGTCAAGCACTCCCCTGGCCGCTTCACCTGCGTGATGCGCTTCCTCGAGCGCGTGCACATCGATGCCCTGGTCGAGACCGAGCCGTTCCTCGTTGCGTCCGTCTCGCCACTGCAGGCGACGGCAAGCGCCGGCGCGGATGCGATGCTGGCGACGACCACGAAGGTCCGCGACTATCTGGTCGCCGTTGTCACGGACGCGCAGGCGCGCGAGCACAAGGAGAAAGATGGCAAGGAGCCGCGCGGCGAGCTGACGCGGGCCCAGGTCCAGGCGATCGTCGATCCCGACAAGCTCGTCGATGCGGCCGTGCCATATCTCGAGCTCGAGCGCGACGACCTCACGCAGCTCCTCGTCGAAACCGACACGCAGAAGCGCCTCGAGCGCATCATTCCGTCCCTCGAGCGGCAGGCCACCGTGCTGCGCCTCAAGGCGGACATCGGCGCCGAGCTCGAAGGCGAGTCGAGCCGCACGCACCGCGAGCGGGTGTTGCGCGATCGCATGCGCCAGATCCAGGAGGAGCTGGGCGAACAGGATGACAACGCCGAGATCGACGAGCTGCGCAAGAAGATCGAAGAGAGCAAGATGAACGACGAGGTTCGTGCCGTCGCAAAGAAGCAGATCTCGCGCATGGGCCAGATGGCGTCTAGCTCGCCCGAGTACAACATCGCGCGTACGTACGTCGAGAACCTGCTCGAGATCCCGTTCAATGTCTTCACCGAGGATCGCTTCGATGTCTCTGCCGCGCGCGCGATCCTCGAGGCCGAGCACTCCGGCCTCGAGAAGGTGAAGCGTCGCATCCTCGAGTTCCTCGCGGTGCGCAAGCTCGCCCCGAACAAGCACGGCCCGATCCTGCTGCTCGTCGGCCCGCCCGGCGTCGGCAAGACGTCGCTCGGTCGCTCGGTCGCCAGCGCGCTCGGCCGCAAGTACGTCCGCATCTCGCTCGGCGGCGTGCGTGACGAGGCGGAAGTCCGTGGCCACCGCCGCACGTACATCGGCGCCCTCCCCGGCCGCATCGTCTCGGGCCTCAAGAAAGCCGGATCGATGAACCCGGTGTTCGTGCTCGACGAAATCGACAAGCTCGCTGCGGACATGCGGGGCGACCCGGCCGCGGCGATGCTCGAGGTCCTCGACCCCGAGCAGAACAAGGACTTCGTCGACCACTACGTCGAGGTGCCCGTCGACCTGTCGAAGGTGATGTTCATTTGCACCGCGAACCAGCTCGACACGATCAGCCAGCCGCTGCTCGATCGTATGGAGATGGTCGAGCTGTCGGGCTACACGACGGTCGAGAAGCTCGCGATCGCGAAGAACACCTCTTCCCGAAGCAGATCGAGGAGCACGGCATCACGAAGGAGCAGCTCGAGATCGCCGACGTCTCCGTCGACGAGATCATCGACCACTACACGCGTGAAGCGGGTGTTCGAACCCTCGAGCGCCAGATCGCGAGCGTCATCC
>JAYVWH010000855.1:0-5656 GCA_043786265.1 Kofleriaceae bacterium
AGATAGACCATGCCGGCAACGATGCGATCGGCGCTGGTCGCCCACAGCCGGCGCTTGACGGTCGCCTTGCCGCGCGAGCGCTCCATCAGCCCGCGTGCGATGCGGCGCACCAAGGTCGATTTGCCGGAGCCACGGGGACCGACGAGGAGCAGGCTCGGCAGCCGGCTGCGGCCGCTCGCGTTATCGAGCAGCGGATTGATCTGGTCGAACACCGGATCGACGCCGACCGCCGGCGGCAACCGGCCCGCGCGTGCGAGCGCGACCCAGTCTTCGGCGATGGCCTCGAGCGTGGGCAGCGGGTCACCGTCCTCGGCGGCCGCACCGTGCGCCTTGCCTCCGGCCTCGACGGGGCTCCACTCCAGGATCTCTTCGCTGCGCTCGCGGCGGAGGTCGTAGAGCGAACCGGGCGCGTCGCCGATCAGCGACGCGAACACGAGCGCGCGCACGGTGTCGGGTACGGCGTCGAGATCTTCGGCCACGAACGACCAGTCGAAGCGGGGCACGAGCACGCGATACAGCGGGGCACCATCCAGCTTTGCAGCGGCGTATCCGAGGCGGATCGGTACGGTCGAGCTACCGATCACGTAGCCGCGTGGATCCGGGCGGCCCGGGTGGATGTCGACTTCTACCCGGCGCAGGTCGAGCTTCTCGGTCCACAGGTAGCGCTCGACCGCATTGCTATCCTCGGCAAGCAGCGCGGCCTGCGGGGCGAGCCGCGCGAGAGCGGTCTCGACGTCCTCGGCCATCGCGGCTGGCGGCGGTTGATCGAACAGGATGCGATAGCGGCGCAACAGAACGGCAGACGTCAGCCCGCCGTGATGCTGGGTGACGAACACGCGGAACGCGGCGCGACTCATGATCGGCGACTCCAGCCGAGGTGCCAGCAGCGGCGGACGGCGGTAGCGACGTCCTTGACCGTCGTGCGATCGGCCCAGCCCGTCGAGAAGTCTTCGAGATCGATATCGAACGGCTTGGGCCAGAAGAACAGCGGCGAGCGGGCGGTGATCGTGCGAGTCACCGGTAGCAGCGCGTCGGGATTGGGCGGCAGTGCGCCACCTTCCTCGAGTGCCCGCTCGACGGCGCGGCGGGCAGCGACGTGCTGCTTCAGGACTTCGGTGGCGGGGACGGCGCCACCGGAGCGGACCTCGACGCGCACGATGTCAGGTTCGGCGCCGGCCGCGCTCAGCATCCACGTGCCGTGATCGCCGTGCAGCGCCTCGCGCACGAACAGGCCGCGCACGACGATGGCGACGTCACGACGGCCGCGCCAGAACTTCTGCCAGTCGTCGAACGAGCCCTTGCCCTTGCCGAGGCCGATCGTTCCGATCTCGCCATTCTCGTCGGCGTGGGCGCCAGAGTCGAACCACTGCGAGCCCTCGTGCGCGAACACCTGGGTCACGGCGACCAAGCCGTCGCCCTTGAGCGAGCCGATTCGGGAGAACACGAGCGTTGCGGCGTGGGCGTCGGGGTCCTCGAGGCGCGGCAAGGCGCGCTCGATCAACAACGCCTCGGCGATGCCGGCGAGCACGAGCTCGCGCGACGCGGGCGGCCGCGCGGGCGCACCGCGTGACAGCTTGCGCGGCGTGCGTAAGTTGAGGTGTTCGTCGTCGTCCTCGTCTTCAACACTTCTGGCAACGCGAGCAGGCGACTTGCCGAACAATTGTTCGAGCGCGGTGACTCGCAAATCGAGCTCGTCGACGTAGTACCGCAGCTCGCCGGACACGCGCTCCCGCGCGCGGGTGAGGGCACCGGAACTGCGCACGCGTGCGAGTGCCGCACCGGCGGTCTCGATCAGCGGTTCGAGGCGCGACGACGCGAGGTCGAGCGCACCTTCGAGCAGGTACGGCCCCGGCTCCGCGGCGCGCTCTGGCATCCGCTCGATCATCGGTACGATCGTGCCGTTCTCCTCGGCGAGGCGAATGATGCGGAGGCGGGTAGGGGCGGCGGTCGCGAGGATATCGGTCAGCGAACCGGCGACCTTGTCTTCGAGCCAGCGCTTGACCGTGCGCGCGCCGTAGCGCGGATCGAACGCGTCGGACACGGCACGGCGACGGACCGCGCTGCCGGCGTAGACGAACGTGTTGCGCTCGCGCAGACCGCGGCGCGACAGCAGCTTGCCGAGCTCCTTGTCGACGACCTTCGCCGCGACCTCCGGCGTTAGCGGCTCGAACGGCACGACCTGATCGATGCGGTTGAACAGCTCGATCGGGAAGAAGTCGCGCACCGCCTTCGCGACGTCCGCGAGGATGCGATCGCGGGTCTCGCCAAACCCGATCGGCTGCGCGCTGCGCGAGCCGAGGTTCGACGTCATGATCACGACCGCGCTTGCGAAGCTGGCGACCTCGCCGGCGGCGTCGGTCAGACGGCCCTCGTCGAACAGTTGCAACAGAAGGTGCAGTGCCTGCGGGTGCGCCTTCTCGATCTCGTCGAGGAGAACGACGCAGAACGGCTGGCTGCGCACGCGCGACGTCAACAGGCCCTCGGGGTTCCAGCGATCGCCGATCAGGCGCGATACCGCGTCGGGGCCCGACATCTCACCCATGTCGACGCGGACGAGCCGCGACTGGTCGCCGTAGAGATACTCGGCGATCGCGTTCGCCAGCTCGGTCTTGCCGGTGCCCGTGGGGCCGGTGAACAGCATCGTCGCGATCGGTCGGTTCGGATCGGCGAGGCCCGCGCGGACGCGCAGGACGACATCCGTCGCAGCACGCGTTGCAACCGGCTGGCCGATCACGCGCGCGGCGAACGCAGCCTCGACCTCGGCAGGGTCGAGCGGTTGGTCGAGCGTCAGCAGCTTCGTCGACAGGCCGGTCGTGCGCGCGAGTGTCTCGAGCACGTCGTTCGGAGTGACCTCGCGATCGAGCCCGTTGGCATGAGCATCCTCGGCGACGCGGCGCACGATCTCGATCGCCACGCCCGGGCGTGCGCGCCACGGGAACAGCGCCGCGCCGAGCTCGAGTGCGGTGCGCGACACGAACGGGTGCAGTGCGACATCCTTGAGCCGGACCTCGATAGCGCGGACCTCGTGCAGCAGCAGGACGGCGGTCTCCGTGGCATCGGCCGCCGGTACGGCGACGAGGGCAAGTGCCTCGGCGAGGCCCGGGGCATCGCGCTCGAGGCGCGCGAACTGCTCCTGCGTGAGCTCGGCGACGATCGCGAGGTCACCGCGACGCACGGGTCCGCGGAAGAAGTCAGCGAAGCTTCGCTCGCTCTGGCGTGACTGGCCGAGGCGTCCCCACAGGTGGAGGTCGTCGATCCACAGGATGCCCTTGCGTCTCCTGGCCTCGTCGAGGATCGCGAGACAGCGCTCCTCCCACTGGCCGAGATACGACATGCCGGCGATCAACCGCTTGCCCGACAGGCGCCACACGTGATGGCACTTGTCGAGATTCTTGTGGATCGGGTAACCGTCCTCCGCGAGCCGATCGGCGATCCACTGCATGATGATCGTCGTCTTGCCGGTGCCGGGCGGGCCAATCACGGCGGCGGAGCGTGGGCGCGGACCGCTCAGCAAGTAAGCAAGGCGCTCGCGATACGGCGAGCGGGGCACGCCGAGGCGCACGGTGCCGGTGGCGATCCGCTGCGTCTCGTCGGTGGCGAGGTCGTGCAGGACGCGGTCGGGGCGCGGCGCCGACGCGACCGCGCGGTTGTCCTTCTTGCGCGACGGCAGCATGTCGAGCAGCGAGAGCGAATCGGCGGAGAACCCGACCGTGATCAGTCGCTCCTTGCCGCTCGATAGCCACTCGTCGAGCTCGTCCTCGTCTTCCTCGTCGGACCAGTGCTCGCGGGCGAGGGCGAGGCCGAGCGCAGGGATGTCGTCGCGGTTGTCCGTGACGAACCACATGTCGCGGCGCTGCGGGTGATAGCAAAACAGGTGCTGCGTCGACTCGCTCGTCCAGCGCGGCTCGACGATCAATGGCATGTACCCGTGGATCTGCCCGGCCTTCGCGCGCACGTCGATCTGGACGCGCGTCAGCTCGGTGCCGACGGCGAGCTGAAATAGGTCCTGCTGATCGGGCGGTGCCTTGCGCAACACGTCGCGCAGGCGTTCGATCATTCGCTCGCGCAGGCGTGATTCCCCGCTGCCCGCGATGTACGCACCGTGGGCCGCGGGCGTGAGCGCGTACCACTCCTCCTCGCTACCCGCGCGCTTCTGGTACACGCCGACGGTGAAGTGAATCCTCACGGCTTCACCTCCGTTGCCGTCATCAGATCTGGATAGGCCCAACGCGACTCGTAGAGGTCGTAGCGGCAGCCGTGCCCCTGGTGCTCGAGGAGCGACAGCAGGCGGGTGACCGCGGCTTCTTCGAGACGCGCGGGGAGCTCGGACCACGCGGGCTCGATCTCGTCGCCGAGCACGCTGACGCGGTCGGAGCTGATCGTGACCTCGCGCATTGGCTGGCCGCGCGCGGCCGACAGCGGCGGGGGAGGCGGGATCCTGGCCCACTCGTCGTCGGACAGCTCGAACTTCGGATACAGGAGGTTGACCTCGACGTGACAAGGATCGCCGGCGAGACCGACGAACCGGTGCATGCCCTTCTCGAGCCCGAGCAACGATTCCGCACCGGTGCCCCCGATGCGAATAATCGCGGCGGTCGCACCCGTCGCGAGAAAGCTCTTGTAGATCGACTCCGCGCCGCCTTCGGCGCCGCTGCGCGCCCCGGCAGAGCCGGGACTTGCGATCCAATCGCGCTCGTGGGGCGGTCCCCACGCATGCTTCCAGCCCGCTCGTTGCTCGCCCCAGATGTGGATCGCGCCGCGCCAGTTGTGGTGGGCGGCTGCGCCGACTATGAGCTTCAGCCACGCAGCGACCGCGGGGCGCGCGTCGGGCGTCTGCACGAGCAGCGTGACCCCCGGACGCTGCGGGCGCAGGCCGGTCAAGAGCCAGTACAGGTCGCGCCGGAACTTGTACCGCTGCTGTACGGCACCGTCGATCAGGTCGACGGCATCGACGTCGCGAGCAAGCGCTTCGAGGCAGAGCTCTTCGGCAGTGCGCAGCTCGCTCTGCGCCGTGGTCGACGCATTCCAAAGCGCCGACAGCCGCGCATGCTCCGCCGACATCCGCGCCAGCTCGCGGCCGGGCAGGGCCGTCTTGCCATCTCGCTTGCGCGCAGCGGTCGCGAGCGTGCCTTCGATCTCGCCGATCCTGTGGAACACCGAGTGCGCGGCAGCGAGGTTGAGCTCGCGGTCGGACTCGCGGCGCAGCTCGCCGAGGGCGAGGGCACCGCGCACCATTCGGCGACCGGTCGATGCTGCGCGGCGCCACAGCGACACGATGACCTCGCCTTCGTGCACGCCGATGCGCGAGCCCGCTGCGCGCTGGAGCTCATCGTCGTCCGGAGACCGGACGGTCAGCGTTCCGCCGTGTCCCTCGGCGCCCGAGCGGGCGAGCAGGCGTGCGGCCGGTGCGACGAGTGCGCTGTCGAGATACCGGCGCAGCGCGCGTGCGCCGAGCTCAGGGGAGAAACCGCCCTCGGCAAGGCGTGCGACCGCAGCAGGCGAAATGTCGAGGATCACGCCCGCCTGGGTCAGTCCACGGCGCTCTGCGAGGCGTGCGACCGCGATATCCGCGATCTTCCCGATCTCGTCGGGCTGCAGCGGATGAAAGACCACGATCTGATCGAGCCGATTGATCAGCTCGGGCCGGAACGCGGCG
>JAYVWH010000856.1:0-1796 GCA_043786265.1 Kofleriaceae bacterium
CCCACTGGTATCGGCCGGCGTCGCGGTCATCGAATCGCGGGTGAAGTGACCGCTGCCATCATTGAGGAGCAGCCGCTCGACACCGAGCGTCGCGAACACCAGATCGACGTCGCCATCGGAGTCGATGTCGACCCAGACCGCGGCATTGTCGTCGGCGTTCGCCGGATTCGCGGTACCGGTGAGGCGCGTGCTCGTCTCATCAGCGAACGTCCCGGTGCCATCGTTGATGAAGATGTGCTCGGTGACGTTGGGTCCGTCGTTCACGGTCACGAGATCGAGGTCTCCATCGTTATCGATGTCGAACGGCTCGAATTCGTAGTTGTTCGCGAACTGCGGCAGCGCACCGGTCGCAGCAGAGAACGTCCCGCTGCCATCGTTCCGGAACAGAAAGCTGCCCGTGCACGCCTTGCACGAGACGAGCACGTCGAGGTCCCAGTCGTTGTCGACGTCGACAAGCTCGAGATCCCACGACCACCGCACGAGCACGTTCGGCATCGAGGTCGAGGTCTCGTCGGTGAACATGCCGCTGCCGTTGTTGCGATAGAGGTGCGTGCGACCGCCGGCATTCGTGCTCGGGTCACCGTTTCCCCACTCCGCGATCACGATATCGAGATCGCCGTCACCATCGACGTCCCCAAATTCTGCATCGCCCGCACTCGTGTTCTGCTGCGGTAGCTGAGTGCTCACGTCGGTCCACACGCCGCCCGCCTGCGTGAACAGCTTGAGCTGCGTCTGGTACGCGCCCCCGGTGAGCACGTCGAGATCGCCATCGCCGTCGACGTCGGCTGCCTTGATCATGCGCGACAGCCCCGTGAACGAACCGAACACCGTCGCTGTTACCTCGCTGCAATGCGGGCCGCCGCCGGCCCAGTTTGCGAGGTTCTTCCAGATCCGCGGCGTCTCGGTGGTGGTGCTGGCCATTTTATAGTCGCCGCCGTTCGCGAGCAGGATGTCGAGGTGGCCGTCTCCGTCGAGATCGACGATCTCGGCCTTGTTCGTCCACTCCGCGGTCGTGCCCATGCACTGCGCCGTGGCGTCGGTCCAGCGCTGCGCTGAAGCGGACACCGGAACCAGCACCCCGAGAATCACCAGCCAGGCCCGCATCATGGGCGGCACGATAGGACCGCGACCCCTGCGCATCAAGCATGCAATCGAGTCTCAGGGCTCGCGACGCCCGGACCGGAGGCGCGAGGTGCACGCTCCGGCCCATGAGGCGCCGTACCTTTCTAGGTCTTGCGGGTGGTGCCACCGTTGCGACGCTCGTCGCCCCGGCGTTCATTCGCCGCGCACATGCGTTCGGCGAGTTCCCGAGCGCAGCCGGCGCCGCGATGCTGCCCGAGGGAGTGCGCGCCAAGCGGGTACTCGAAGTCTTCCTCTACGGCGGGCTGTCCGCGTGGGAGACGCTGTACTTCGTTCGCACGTTCGGCAAGGCGATCCAGCAGCAGTACTACGCGTTCGAGAGCTCCAACGATCAGTGGGCTGGCACATGCGGCGGCAGCAATGTCGATCGCACGTTCGCGACCGACGCCGCCGGCGCGAGCGTCGAGCTCGGCCCCTTCGCGCATCGCCTGTGGGGACGGCAAGACGTCGTCAATCGGATGCGCCTCGTCGTGCAACGCCATGCGCTCGAGCCGCACGAAGCCGCGGTGCCACAAGCGCTCACGGGCCGCCCGGTCGGCCAGCCAAGCGCTGCAGGACTCGGCACCCACGTACAGCGCGCAAGGATCGAGCTCGCGACGACGGACCGCGCATCGCCGCACTCCTACGTGTTCGCGACCGGTGGCATCTCGAGCGAC
>JAYVWH010000857.1:0-3475 GCA_043786265.1 Kofleriaceae bacterium
CGAGGCGAGCGAGTGCTTCCTCGGATGCGTGTTGCCGGCTGTTCATCAGCTCCGCACCGCGCATGCGGATCGCGAACTCTTCACCGCGTTGCGCGAGGACGAGATCGGAGGGCCCGACCTTCGCGCGACCGAGCTCCTTCCAGGGGATCACGACTCGGGCTGGATGATGACGGTGTTGCCCTGGAACACCGGGATCAGGATGCGGTGGCGCTTGGTGTCGTAGCCGAAGTCGGCCGGCGACTTGACGTTCTCCACGAGGGCCTTCCACTCACCGCCCGGCTTGCCGCGAAAGATCGCCGAGCCTTCCCAGCTCGAGACGAGAAAATCACCGCCATCGAGGACGACGATGCCGTCGAGCTGACCCTTCGGCAGCTTCTGGCCCGCGGCCTTCTTGCCCTTGGCGTCGACGCTGTAGATCTCGCCGCTACCGAAGGTGACGACCCACACCGAGCCCTTCTCACCACCGGTGATGCCGTTCGGCGCTGCGAGCGCCTTGTCCTTGATCAGCGGCTTGACCTTGTCGTCCTTGCCGATGACGTAGATCGCGTCGGTGCCGGTCGTTGCGAACTTCGGATCGAGGCCGGAGTCCGTGACATAGATGCCACCGTCAGGCGCGGCGGCGACGTCGTTGAGGAACGTCGCGCCTGAAATCTTGATGTCGCCCTTGGGCTCGCCGGTCTTCGCGTCGAACTTGTGAACCGTGCTGATGTCGCTGACGTAGAGGATCCCGTTGACGATCGCCATGCCCTTGGGCGCGTCGAGCTTGACGTTATCCTTCGCGCCGTCGATCCACTTCGCATCGACGATCTTGCCGTCGGGAGAGACGCGGGTGATGTAGCCATTGTCGTCCGCGTCGAGCGGGGCGCCGTTGATGTTCGAGACGATGTAGAGGTCGGCGTCGGCGTCGTAGAGCACGCTCTCGGGCGTCTGGAAGCCGTCGGTGAGCGACAGTGCGCTCTTGCCATCCCACGCGGCGGGGGCTGCATCGACGGCTGGAGCCGCGGCATCGGTCGGGGCTGTCGCAACCGCGGAGCCCGGGCCAGCGCTGCCGGTGGTCTCGGCCGGCTTCTTCTTGCAGCCGGTGATTGCGGCGAGCATGAGTGCGATCGTCAACAGCTTGTTCATTCGCGGACCTTATATGAAAGCCACGCTGTTGACGATCGGACAGGAGCGTGACGTGCCTTCGCAGGGTTGCGTGCGGTCCGTGGGTTGCAACTCGCGCAACAGATGCGTAGCGCAGGGATTCTGGCTCTCGTCGGGATGACCTCGATCGCCAATGCCGCGCCGCCGGAGATGGTGCTCGGCGATGCAGAGCTGGAGCTTCGCCCGCGTCGCGATGTCATCGACGCGAAGGACGACTCGCCGCAGGAGTGGGTGAGATTTGCCGGATTTGCCCAAATCACGGGCGGTGGGCGCGCCGGTGGTGATGCGGGCGCGGGAGCAGCGCTCGCCGTCGGCGGCGCGAACTGCGATCTCGTCGCGGGCACGGTGCACGGTCGGTTCCGCCCACTCGCCGACGGTGGCGAGCCGCTCGGCCGCGTGACGTACTCGGTGTGTCCACTCGCCGTGCTGGTCACGATCAAGTTCGATGGTCACCGCGAGGCCGGCATCTCACCGGGACTCGATGCGCGCCGCTCGCTGTGGAATCGTGCGTACACCGACGTTTACGACCACGTGACGTTCGCCGGTGGGCCGCTGTGGGACAAGGACGGCGCTCCCGTCCACACGTTCCTCTCGATCGGCGTCGGTCACGGCACGACGACACAGACCGATGATCTGACCACGCGCACGATCAAGCGGCTCGACATCGACCTGAGCATGTACGAGCTGCGCCATCTAACTGGCTTCGGTCTCGATGCGGTCAGCGTCACCGGCAGTGGTCTCAAGGCGGGCACCACGAACACCGGCGGCGTGACCACGATGTTCGTCCCACTGCGACTGCATTACGACCGCGACGACTTCTATGCGAACGCCGACGCGGGCTGGGGCCTCACCGGTGGCCAGATCACAGCGAGCGGAAGCACCGAGGTTAATGGCAAGACGACCAGCTCGTGGAACGACACGATCGACAGCAAGGGGCTGCCCGAGATCACCGACTGGGTCGGCTCCGTCGAGGCCGGCGTCCGTCGTGACCGGATCTCGGCGACCGGACGTGCAGCGCGCAGCTTCTACCCGACGTTCGACGGCAACTTTGCACGCGAGTCGCGTGTCGCGGGAACCGTCACGTACACGGCGGGTCGAACACGCCGAACGACCGTATCGGTCGCGCCGTTCGCCGCACGCACGCGGACGTGGGTTCGCGACGCCGGGAGTACGCGCGAGATCAGCGCGGGCGCGCAGATTCATATCGGGCGCGAGCTCAACCAACAACTGCGCCTGGATGCGGTCGGCGAGGCAGGCGTATCTCCCTATGCACGCAGTGAAAGCGAGCGTTTGCCGGGTGGCACCCTGGGTGGCCAGCTGATGGTGGCGCTGAGCGGCCGCGTCACCGATCTTGACGCTCGGCGACGCGCTGGTGTACCCCGGCGCCCGTGAGCGATCACCCGACCGATTTCACTGGCTCGATTCCGGAAGCGATCACCAAGGGCATCAAGGATCGGATCCCGGATGCAGTCGTGGAGGTTGGCGGCGGCGGCGGGCACTTCAACATCGTCGTGATCTCGACTGTGTTTGCCGGTAAGTCGATGCTCGAGAACCAGCGCCTGGTGCTGTCCTCGATCAAGCACCTGATCAACGGCTCGTCCCCGCCCGTGCACGCGGTCGACTCCCTCGTGACAAAAGTCCCGTGATGCGCCGCACCCCGTGGGCCGTATGCACGCGTCGCTCGTCGGCATCACGGTGCCGCGCTTCTACGCAGCGGTCGAGCCGCAGCCGATCGAGCCGACGACCGTTCGCGCGAAGCTCAAGGGTCAGATCTGGTTCCAGCCGCAGCTGACTTATCAGGCGTCCGCGCGTCACGTGTGGATCGCGGCGCCGCAGGCCAGCTGGCCCGCGAGCGCCAAGATCGTCATCGCACCGCCGCGCACAAAAGTCGCGTGGTACGTGCGTCCGGCGACGCTCAAGGCGACCGCATTCGTCGGTGCTCCGATCAAGGGCGAGCAAGCTGACGGTCGGGACGCCGCAGCCGCGCGCTGCACTCGCTGCGTCGTGGAAGACCCCGGTCGGTACGAAGATCAAGGTCAACGCGCCTGATCTCGATGCGGCCGCGAAGGCACGTGCACACGCACGGCTCGACGCGCCGAACATCAACGTCAAGGGCGCTGTCGGTGCGCACGCCAACACCGCGGTCGATGGCGCGGTGAAGGCCGGCGTCACGGTGAAGGCGCCCGAGATCAAGCCGCCGTCCGTCAAGGTCGACGTCAAGGAGAAGGCTTCGGGCGGCATCAAGCTCGGCTACTGAGCAAGTCGGCGCCGATCCTCGAGGCGCTCGGCTTCTAGTCATTGTATCGCTTCCCATATGCATCGGTGGGAACGC
>JAYVWH010000858.1:0-6627 GCA_043786265.1 Kofleriaceae bacterium
GTCCCTTCGCCGTCGCGCCACTTCGAGGCGCCGAAGTCGAGCAGC
This sequence comes from Kofleriaceae bacterium, assembly GCA_043786265.1. GTDB lineage: Bacteria > Myxococcota_A > Polyangia > Haliangiales > Haliangiaceae > JABFXX01. The sequence goes on from JAYVWH010000858.1 coordinate 46, forward strand.
TTCCAGATGCGGCCGCTGCCCTCGCCTGTCGCGTAGATGTTCGACGGCTTGAGATCGCGGTGAATGATGCCGGCCTTGTGCGCTGCATCGAGGCCCTCGCCGACCTGCTGGACGATCTCGAGCACCTCGTCGAGTGGTCGCAGCGATTGCTTCTTGATCAGCTGCGCGAGGTCGGTGCCGTCGAGTCGCTCCATCACGATGTACGGCAGCGCCGCATCGGGCGGTGAGACGCCGACGACGCGCACGCAGTGCTTTGAATCCAGCGTCGAGATGATCTCGGACTCGCGCAGGAACCGCTCGCGCGCCGCCCGGTCGCGCAGCAGATGCGGCGCCAGCAACTTGATCGCGAGGGGTGTTGTGTCCGTGTCGCGATTCGCCGCGTACACCTCGCCCATCGCACCGCGACCGAGGATCTGGCCGAGCTTGTAGCCATCGACCGTCTGCTCGGAGAACCGCCCCACGCCACCGACGCCTGCCTCGCGCGCTGCGTTGGCCTCCGCCATCGCCTCGGCGAGCTGCGCCTCGCGACGCGCGAGCTCGAGCAGCGCTCGGTTGTGCTCCTCGAGCGCTGCCGTGGCATCACGCCGCGCGGCGCGGCCTGCGATCGCGGCGCCGATCGTGATGAGCTGCAGCAGCCCGATCGCGACCAGCTGCGTGGACAAACCCGCACGGCCAGGAACCGGCTCGACGAGCCCGCGCGATTCGATCCAGCCGAGCGCGGTGGCGAGCGAAAATCCACCCTGCGCGACCACACACAGCGTGACGCCCAGGAGCGCCTCGTTGCGGGTCGCGGTGCCGACGACGATGTAGATCGTCATCGGCACGAGCGCGCCGTACGCGGAGAACGTGCCCCAGAAGTAGTAACCGCTGACGAGCACGATCACCTGCGCGAGGATCGCGTACATCGCGAGCTTGGGCCGGTAGCGCTTCGCGTCGCGGAACCACAGCGCACACGCGCCGGTCAGCACGGCCGACCCGATGAGCGCGCCCGCGTGCATCTGGACGGCCCGCGCATCGCCACCGACCACAACGACGATCACTGCGGTCACGATCGACGAACCGGTGATGCCCGTCATCAGGCCGCGGACACGCGTCGCCTCGACCTCGGCGAGCGCCTGCTCCGGCGTCGCCATCGTCTTGCTCGCACTCGTCCACGACGGCCGCGATCCCATCGATGGGGCCGCCATCGACGGGCGAGATACCCGCGACACGGACGCTGCGGGGTCCGCCTGCGTCTGATCGAGCACCTCCGTGGTGTCCTCCCGTCCCGGCTTGGCCACGCCTTAGCTTAATCGATGACAGACCAGCCGACGGCGGTCCTGAGCTGCGTAGGTGAAACCCGCGCGGTGAAGGTCCCGTCGCCGAGCTACTTCGAGATCTTCGTCGTGGTGTCGGCCTTTGCCTCGACCTCGAACGTCTTCGCCGTGCCGTGATCCTTGTCAAACAGCGTCACCGAGTGCTTGCCGGGCTTCACCAGCACGCGCAGCGGTGTCATCCGCTTGGAGTTCTTGCCGTCGACCCAGACTTCACGCGGGCTCGTGCTCGTGATCGCGAGCGCGCTTTTGCCGCCGAGCTCCTCCGCGGTTGCCTTCGACGCAGTCGCGACCTTCGCCGGCTTGTCGGCGAGTGCGACGCGCGCCTTTGCATGCTTGGCCGCGCGCTTCGCGGCGCGCTTCTCACGCGCGAGCTCGTGCCTGGACTTCTTCGCCTTCGCGGGCTCGGCTTGCGGGGCCTCGACGGCGGGCGCTGCAGCGACGACAGCGGCAGGCACTGCGGGTAGAGCAATCGGGGTCGCGCTCACGCTCGGAACCGTCGGAACAGTCTGCTCGTGCTTCGCAGTGAACGCCGACTGCGGAACAACCGTCGGCGGTGCGATGACATCGTTCTGAACGGGCACCGTCGGTGCTACGACCGCGGCGGATTCCATCACGGGGGCCGCGACAGGCGCGGGCTGCGCGGCGGCGACGACGGGCTCGACCTGCGCGGCGGCGACCGGGGCGACCTCGACGGGCGTGGGCTCCATCTTGGCAACGGCGGCATGGTCATCACGCGCCGCGACGGGGGCAGCGGCGTGCTTGTGGCCGCCGGTCAGGTAGACGCCGACGAGCACGACGACGACGACGAACAGGCCGACTGGAATCGCGTAGAGCTTCTTGCTGGTGGCCGGCGCGGCGGGCAGCGGCGGTAACGAGACGACGGACTGCGGCGCGATATAGAGCTGCATCGTCGGCGCGCCCGGCGCCGTCATCGTGATCTGTGACTTATGTGCGATCGGCGGCGGCTGTGTCCCCGCCGCGGTGCGAGTGGGCGGTGCAGCAAACGGCGGGGTTCCTGCCGTGGCGCGCGGGGCCGCGGCGTACGGCGAGGCCTCGGCGACGAGGGGGGCCGGGGGCGGCGGCAACGTGAACATGCCGGCGCGGTCCTGGCTGGTGGCGGAACGCCCGGCGGCGCGACGTGATCCCGCGAACAGAACGTCGTCGTCCGGATCATCGGGAATCGCCTTGCGGCTGATCCCGTGAAGGAGGTCGTGGATGGCCGTGGACTCGGTCGCCATGTGTTGGGCCCAAACCCTTACAAGGAATGGACCAGCGGATCGGCCACGGCATGTCGCGGGCTTGTGACCGCGCCACGGGCCCAAGCGCCGGCTACTCGACCAGCCAGTGGGGCCAACCGTGCGCATGACGCTGCGCAACATTTTCCGTTGCTGTCGTCGGGGCCGACGCGTAAGACAGCCGCCATGGGCATCGATCCTGAAGGACCACAAGGGGTGGGATCCGGTCATCCCGCACGACATGCGGACGTCGAAGCTGCCGCCCGTCGGTGCCGACGGCAAGGCCGAGTGCTGGCGCTGCATGTCGCGGTTTCCGTTCGAGCAGCTCGATATCGCGAACGAAGCCTACGTCTGCCGTCCATGCGCGATGCGCGCGGCACAAACGCTCGCCGCAGCGGACGCAGCACGGGTCGATGTCGACACCGTCAAGATCGGTCGCGGCAAGTGGTGGGTCGTACCGCTCGCGTTCGCAGGTGCGATCGGTATCTGCGTCGCCGTTTACTTGGTGTAGCGGCGACGGCGCACGAGGCCGGCGAAACCGAGCACGAGGATCAGACCGCCGCTGCCGCCGCCCGAGTTGCAACCACCGGTGACGTCGTCACCGAGGCCATTGGTGCCGCCGGAACCGTTGCCGCCGCCTGTGCCATTGCCGCCGCCGTTCGCGGTGACCGTGATGGCGACCGTGCGGGTCGACGTCTGCCCGGTCGCGTCGGTTGCGACGATGTCCAGCGTGTGTGCGCCGAGCGCGAGACCGCTGACCTGGAACGTGAACGGCGCCGCGGTCAGCGTGCCCTTGAGCGTGCCGTCGACCTTGAGCTCTGCCTTCGTGAGATCGGTGTCGACGATCGCGGCTTCGACCTGGAACGTCGGACCGACGGTCGCGCCGTCCTGGGGAAAGTTGACCTGCGTCATCGGCGACGTGTTGTTGCCCGGTGCGCCGTAGAGCAGCACCACGCCCTGTTGATCCTTTTGCGTGAACGACAGGTTCGTCGACGTGCCGTTGCACTGCGGGTAGTGCATCACGCTTGCGGAGTCGTACGTCGTCAGGCCGCGGAACGCGGTGTCTTCGGCGCACTGGGTCGCGTTCGCCTCGGGGCGGATGTGCTCGTGGCGAAAACCGAGCGTGTGACCGAGCTCGTGAGCGAGGATGTTCGCGAATGGAACGCCATTGGTGGCGCCCGGGTCGAACGCCGTGTTGTCGATCAGCACGTTGCGCTCTACGCGCGGGCTGTCGGGAAAGAACGATCGCGCCAGGTACTGGCCGTTTGCGTTCGTCGGATTCACGTCGAACAGGACGCTGGTGTTCGATGCATTGCAGTTGCCGTCCTGCGCCGGGACGTAGATGTAGTTGACGTCGGCGAACTTCTCCCAGCCGTTGTCACTTGCGGTCTTCATCGCGTCGATGACCGTCTGCTTGTTCGCACCGAACGTGTTGCTCACGCAGTACGTGAGGTTTTTGCGCTGGGTCGCGTCCCACTTCACGTCCTGGCCGTTCGATGTAAAGACCGCGAGGGCGCCCTGCACGGTCGCTTCCCACAGCGCGTAGAGCTCGTCGTCGCCCGAGATCGGGGTGTCCCAATCGAGGACGTACATGCCGCTGCCGGGCTCGCGGTACGCGCGCGCCTTGAACTGCTCGAAGGACAGGCCCGCCGTAGAGCTGTACTCCGGCTGATCCACACAGCCCACCAGCGCCGCCACCGCGAGAGCTCCTGCGAGCAGCTTGGTCATGCCGGGGTCAGTTACACGTGCAGTGCCAGCGTCGACTGATGCCAAATTGCCTACTTACACGCCGCGATGTGGGGCCTGGGGGAGTCGACCCGAAACCATTTCCCCCAGCCTCAACGCGGGTTTGCACAAGTTGTGCAAACAGTCGTTCGCTAACCTTCGGCGTAGGTATCGATCGAGGTCGGCCAGTAGTGATCGCCGTCGGCCATCGCCGAACGATCGAGGGTCGTGAGCTTTGCCGCGAGTCCGTCGAGCTCGGGCCACGCCTCGACGAGTACCGACGTGCACGCGAAGAACTGGTCGAGGCTCGAATTGACGAAGCGCGTGTGCGCCTGCGCGTCGAGCTCGATCAGGGCAATCGAGCCGCCGACCGGATCCATCATGAACGCGCAGTAGGCATGACCGGCGAGTGGCCCATCCGTCTCGCGCTCGGCGCCGATCGCGAGCCACGTGGCACAGGCGTGCGCGGCCATGCGCGAATCAAACGTTGCGAGCGTCTTGGCCTCGCCGTCAACGATGTTCGAGGAGAACACGGTCGGTCCGGGCCAACCATCGAGGCGAACCTCGCTCGGAATCTCAGTGAGCTTCATCTCGAATATCGTCCACCGCGCGTACGACCGTTCGTTCGGTCCTACGCCGCAGCTCCGTCGTCGACCGGTTACTCGCCCGGAGTCTCTTCGGCCGGAACGACTTCGTCCGTGTTCGGACGCGCCACGATCTCGACGTTCTTCAGGTGAGCCGGTGCATTCGCGCGCTCCTCCTTGGTCATCAGCGCCATCTCGAGCTGACCGAGCCGTTCGATCTCGGCGAGCGCATTGAAACCGCCGATGAACTGACCGCGCAGGTAGATGAACGGCTGCGTATGCTGCTTGGTCTCGTTCGCGAGCGGCGCGAGCTTGGCCTCGTGCTCGGGCTGCTCGAGATCGACGTAGTCGTAGTCGAGCTTTCGCTTCTCGAGCAGCGTGATCGCGCGGCCCGTCCACGGACAGCTGTTCTTGCCGAAGATCTGCGCCTTGAGGTCGGTGTTGCCAAAGCCGGTCTGCGCGGCGGCACGCTGGCTGGCACTCGGCGGCGTGGGAGCGGCGACCGACTTGCGCTTGGCCTCGTCGTTCGCGGCCTTCGTGGCGACTTCGTCACGCGACGCGTAGCTCTTGCCGAGTAGCTTCGCGAGGCCCTTGCGCGCCTTGATGTAGCGCGGGTCCGTCGCAACGCGGTCGGTCAGGAAGTCGCGAACCTCGCCACCGATCTCATCCGCGCGATTGAGCGCTGCGAACACGCGCTCGGTCGCTTGCTGCGACCACTTCTTCGACTCGTCGGACTGCTCGGGCATGGACGCTCCATACCACGAGGCCCGAGCCTCAGATCAGGGAAGCAACGGCGCCGGCGCCGAGGTAGCTGAGGGCCGCCGAAGAGAGAGCCACCGCCACAGCCACCAGTGCCACGAGACCTAACTTGCGCATAGGGGCTCTCCATAGCACGGGCCGTTCCAGCGGGTGAAGCTCCTTGTTCAGCTCACTTGCCCACCGCAACCCGAGGAGATCCGCTAACCCGAGGATGCAGACGACACCCGGGCTGGGGGTAGGCCTCTCAGGACAGCCGGCCCGGCCGCGGCCCGGCCACCCGAGCTACCCGAAGACCTTCTTCTTGAGCTCTCCGGTCTGGGCGGCGTTGATCAGCTCGACCTTGCCGCCGATGCACTCGCCCGCGATGAAGCACACCGGGAGCCGGTGACCATTACTGTCGCGGCGCACCGCGTACTGGGCCGCCGGATCCTCCTGGATGTTGATCACCGTGTACTTGATGCCCTGCGTGTCGAGAACGTCGGTCACCTTGCTGACGTCGCGCTTCTGCTTCTCCATGTAATAGATGATCACCGGCGCGGCCTCGCCCGCCACCGGCTCGGCGGCGGCAGGTGCCGGCTTCGCGACCGCTACCGCGCCTCCGCGCGTCTGCGCCTCGAATGCACGGCGCTCCGCGAGCTCACCCGCGTCGGCGAGCGGCCGACCGAGCACCTCGTTCGCCTTCTTCGCCGCATCGCCGAGCTTGCCCGGCAGCTTGTCGAGCGCGCGATGCGCACCCGCACGAATTCGATCCGTCAGTGAGCTCATGATCTCTCCCTACTCCGCGCAGGCCTTGTCGACAGCCGCGCGCGCCTTGACGAGCTGCGCCTTGAGCGCGGCCTGCGTGCCCGCGACGCCTTCTTGTTCGCACTTGTCGGCGATCGTTCCAACGCCGCCGATCAGCCCCTTGGTGTGATCGCGGACGACCGTCGCAGCGTGCGCCTTCGCACCCGTGCCGAGGCTCTC
>JAYVWH010000859.1:0-1551 GCA_043786265.1 Kofleriaceae bacterium
TGATGTGGTGCAGATCCAAGAATTTCTTGGAACGGCACCACGGCGTGGCGCACGCACCGTGATCGCGACGCTGCACGATCCTGCGAACGCTCGGCGTGAGGTCGGACGTCGCGCGCGCGGGTACCTCGGCGTGGAGCGATCCGATGTGCTCGGCGTCGCAGCGTGCCAGCGCGATCGCGGTCGCGCCGATCTCGACCACGGCACCGGCACCATCTTGCCAGCCACGATCACACCGCTCACAGATCGTCGTGGCGATCTGATGTGTCGGGCGAGTCGACGATGCGCTGCCCTCGGCACGTCCACGTTGATCCAGTACATCGACGAAGCCGTCGTCGGTGAGGGTAGTGCTGATCTCGGCGTCGAGATCCTTGCGGAGCTCACGCCACTTCACGAACGCGTCGGGTGACAGGACAAGCCTGACCTCGCGATCGCGGACGTCCTCACCCGGAGGATCCGTCGGAAGTGCACCGCGCTTGTGGCCCGCGACGAGCTTCTCGATCTCGCGGAGGCTCTTGCCGGCGGCGGCGGCGAGCCAGGCGGCCTCGGTCTCGCGGTTGGCGACCCGCGATAGCTCCCGCGCCGCCGAGAATGCCAACTCGCCACGCCCGAGTGCCGCCGTGGTGTCGGGCAGCGAGCGGAGTTGTTTCGCAACTCGGAGTCGCTCGGTCGCAGTGCGCGGCGCGTAGCCGAGCACGTCTTCGAGATACTCGAGCATCGACATGCAGTCAAACTTGCGATGCACCTCCGCCGCTTCGGCTGCATTCAGGAGAACGACCTCGGTCGCATCGAGCTCGCCTCGCCGTCGCGCGAGGTCGCGCAGCTGTTGATCGATCGCGCGCCACGCCTCGTCGGCGCGGCCGTCACCTACAGCGGTCCGGAGCTTGTGCTCGAACATGAACCATTGCCTCTCTGCGCTAACCACTCGTCGTGCGCACATGCTCTGTAGCACGCGGTATTTCGGCTCTCTGTGCTGCCGCGTGCGCGACGATCATCGCGGCTCGCGCGCGAATCGAGGTCCACTCCGATCTGATCGCTCACCCCGCCGCCTATCACGCCTCCGGAGACATTCGAGGCGGCCCAGACAATCGTCGTCGGAGACTGGCCGGTTAACGGTCAAGCAGAAACGACGCGATGATGAAAATACTTCCCGGTGGTCTTCGTTACGTGTCCGAAAGTCGGACACGAGGGGGCACCAACCAGGCGATGGTAGCGGGGGCGTGCTCCGGAGCGTTCTGCGGACGTTCGCGTTCTACGTTCGGTCGCCTGTACGAGCGGCGAACCCGCCCCAACCTGTGTTCGCGGTCATTCACCTGAATCCTACGTGCTTGCCGACGTGCTCTCGCATCACGGCAAGTCATGGACCTCGGGAAACTGGATCCACAGGACGCGATCTCTGACGACGACGACGAGGAGCGAAGATGGTCGTCCTCGGTCGCTGATCAGATCGCTGATCGTTCTCAACCCCCAAGCGCTTCTTTGGGGCCTACCACCGCGACATCACGGAACGATCATCAGGGTTCCGCGCGCTCGACCAGCAGCCGACCCTCGAGC
>JAYVWH010000860.1:0-2552 GCA_043786265.1 Kofleriaceae bacterium
GCCTCGACTCCGCCGCACTTGAGGGCGTGGTCCGGGCCGAAGTAGCGGAACGCAGGGTCTGGATGTGGGTGCGCGACCATCGACAGCAGGGGGGGCAGGCACGCCGGGGGACCGACCACCCGGATCAGGGCGACCGCACTATTTGCAGCCTGGCCGGGCATCGAGTCGTCCTTGGCGATCGAGACCAGGGTGTCGAGGTTCGGGATCAGGGCGGCCGGCTGCTGGACGTCGAGGAGCCCGCCGGGATCGACATAGGAGGTGTAGAGCGCGCCCATCGCGCGGTCGGAGAGCGTCTTGTCGCCGCGATCCATGCGCGCGATGTTGAGGACGTACTTCACGGCATCGGGATCACCAGTGGCCGCGAGCGAGAGCAGGAGGTTGTCGCCGATCCTCTTCTTCGCGACCTCCTGACCCGGTGCCGCGATGATGCCGTCGGCGACGTGCATGAGCTTCTTGGCGGCAGGCTGCCCGATCATGCGGATCATGGTCGGCCCGAGCACTGCCCCGGTCTGCGCACGCCCCTCGAAGGCGGACGTCGCGAGCCAGTCGGTGAGGTAGCCATCGATCGCTGTGCGCGTCGCGGGATCGGCGTACTTGCGGACGATGACGAGCGCATCCTTGGCCTGCACCTGCGCCGGCACCGGCATCTGCATCTCGCCCTCGATCCGCGCGACGCCCCATAGGCGTGCCGCCATCTTGCCAACGACCTCGGCGCGCCTACCCTGGGCCATGTTGTCGAGCTCGGTCTTGACCTCTTGGTCACGACCCTTCTTGATCATGTTGACGCCGGCGTGCGCGGAGAGATCTGCGTCGATCCCGTTGTCCACGAATGCCTTCTTGAGCTTGCCCGGGCCCTTCTGGGTACTGACCCATTTGTCGATGCTCTCGTGATCGGTCTTCTCGCACGCACAAAACAGGACCGCGACGCAGGCGATCAGGGCGACTCGCGTGAACATGCAGCGAGCTTAACGCTGTTGCGCTCCGGTGATACCTTCCGCGCGATGTCTTCGCGGTCGCTCACGAGCCTGGCGATCGTATGCGTGCTCTGCGCGCATGCGCACGGCTCGCCGCGCTCGGACCCGACCATCGGCCGCGCGGTGTTCACCGGCGCCGCCACCCCGAACGCGACCTCGATCGATATCAACCCGGCGTCCCTCGGCCTCGGCGTGCGTAGCGAGTTTTACCTCGCCGCACTTGGAGTCCTCGATCGGTATGCGATCGATCGCGACGCGATCGACGTCAACAGCGGCGCTCTGTCCGACGGCCCGACGGCAGTCAGCGCGTGGACAGCATCGCCAGGCGGCACGCTCGCACTGGTCTGGCACACGGGGGCCGAGAGCCGCATCACGCTTGGCTTCGAAGTGCTCCGCACCGCCCCCGCCGAGCGCTTCGTCGAGCGCAACGCGTTCCGCTACCACACGCTCGGCGGCTACCACCGGACGATCTCGCCGCTCACGATTGCAGCGAGCGTGCGCATCACCAAGCGGCTCTACGTCGGGGTCAGCATCGCGGGGCAGGCGAACTACCTCAAGCTTCGCTACGCCCGCGACACCGCCCTCGAGGCGGGGCGCGACGTGGACCGCGGTATCGACAGCGACTGCGGCGGCGCGCCGTGTGGCGTCGAGAATCCTCTCGCCGACGAGCAGTACGAGATCAAGGCAGACTCCGGTCTGTTCTCGACCTCGATCATCGCCGTCAACCTCGGCGCCGTCGTGCGGCTCGCAAAAGACACATGGCTCGGCGTCGGCTATCACGTCCCGCCCGGCCTTGCGATCCAGAACGAGCTGACGGGCTCGATGAATGTCGTGCGCGCACCGCGCGACATGGGCGGACAGGTGTCCGGCTCCGCGAGCGTGTATATCTCGCAGCCGGCCAGCGTCGACGTCGAGCTCCGCGCACGCCTGCCCCACCTGCTCGATCTCCACGTCGGCGGCCGATGGGAGGACCTGTCGCGATTCCAGAACTACGATGTCCGCGGCTACGGGGCGACCCTTGCGGCGAACGATATCCCCGAGTGGCAACTGCGCCCGCGCGGTTTCCACGACTCCTTCGCGCTGTGGGCCGGTGTCGAGCAAGTCGATCGCGAGGACCCGCTCGTCCTGGGTGGCCGGATCGGGATCGAGACCAGTGCCATCGCCGATTCGCGAACCTCGCCACTGACCGTCGCGCCCACCTCCGGAACTCTCGACGTCGGCGCGCAGTACCGGCTCACGCGGTGGCTCGTCGTACAGGCGACCTATGGGGTGCAGTACTTCCCGACGGTCAACGTGAAGGACAGCGCGTACGATCCCCGCGCGCGCTTGAACTGCATCGACTCCGGCTACAACTACGACACGTCTGGCTGCAACCGCGTGCGCAATGGCTACGCGATCGATACCGCAGACGGCGACTACCAGCGAATCGAACAGGCGATCCGATTGGCGGTGCGCTATGAGCTCAACTGACGCCGCGCCAGTGATCGTCGTTTACGGTGCGACCGGGCTCGTCGGCGGGCGCGTGTGCACGGCGCTCGATGCGGCCGATGTGCAATTTGTCGTCGCTGGACGCCGCAA
>JAYVWH010000861.1:0-11623 GCA_043786265.1 Kofleriaceae bacterium
CAGGACAAAGCGACGATGGCGGCCAAAGAAAAGCAGGCCGAGGCAGAGCGCCAGCAGACGTTCATCAAGCTTGGCGAGGGCGACTATCAGCTGCCGTCGATCCAGCTGCTCAACTACGACGCGAAGGATCAGAACACGATCGACAAGACGGCGATGCTCGAGCTGTCCGCGAAGCTCACGCAGACGCTCGAGAACTACGGCGTCAAGGGCGACGTCGTCGCGATCCGTCCCGGCCCGGTCGTCACGATGTACGAGTTCGCGCCGGCCCCGGGCACGCGCGTCAACAAGATCGTCAACCTGACTGACGACCTCGCGCTCGCACTCGAAGCACTGCGCGTTCGCATCGTCGCGCCGATTCCCGGCAAGGCGGCCGTCGGCATCGAGGTCCCGAACAAGACCCGCGAAAAAGTCTTCCTCAAGGAGATCATCGCCGACGAGGTGTTCCGCAAGGCTCGCGCACGGCTGCCGATGGCGATCGGCAAGGACATCGAGGGCGCACCGTTCGTCGTCGACATGGCGCGCATGCCCCACCTACTCGTCGCCGGAACCACCGGCTCGGGTAAGTCGGTCGGCGTCAACGCGATGATCACGAGCCTGCTCTATCACTGCTCGCCGGAAGACGTCCGCCTGATCATGGTCGATCCCAAGATGCTCGAGCTCTCGATCTACGAGGGCATCCCGCATCTCCTTCTGCCGGTCGTGACAGATCCCAAGAAGGCGAACCTCGCGCTGCGCTGGGCGGTCGAGGAGATGGAGCGCCGCTACGATCTGCTCGCGCAGCAGGGCGTGCGTGACATCGCCGGTTACAACGAGAAGGTCGCGAAGAACCTCGCGAAGCTCGAAGCCGACAAGCTACGCGAGGCTGCCGACGCTGCCGCACGTGCGCTCGAGGACGATCTCGAGAAGGTGATGGCGTCCGATTCGCCCGAGCAGGCTGACGCTCGCGACAAGGTCGACCTCGCGAAGCACCAGCACAAGCTCCCGTACATCGTCGTCGTGATCGACGAGTTCGCCGATCTCATGATGTGCGCCCCGAAGGAAGTCGAGACGAGCGTCGCTCGCATCGCTCAGAAGGCGCGCGCTGCCGGCATCCACCTGATCCTCGCGACGCAGCGTCCGTCGGTCGACGTCATCACCGGCCTCATCAAGGCGAACTTCCCGTCGAGGATCGCGTTCTCGGTCGCCTCGAAGATCGACTCGCGCACGATTCTCGACCAGAACGGTGCCGAGGCCTTGCTCGGTGCAGGCGACATGCTGTTCTCGGACCGCGGCGCATCGCCGGTTCGCCTCCACGGCTGCTACGTCGACGAGAGCGAGATCCATCGCGTCGTCGATCACCTCAAGACCCAGGGCCGTCCGGTCTACAACCTCGACATCATCAAGCCGCGCGAGGAAGACGCCGAGGGCGGCGGCGAGTTCGGTGGCGGCGCACCGGGCGGCGGCAAGAACAGCGACGATATGTACGACAAGGCCGTCTTCATCGTGACGACCACGCGCAACGCGTCGATCTCGTGGGTCCAGCGCCAGCTGCGAATCGGCTACAACCGCGCCGCGCGGCTCGTCGAGGAGATGGAGAAGCAGGGCGTGGTCAGCTCGCCGGATCACACGAACAAGCGCGAAGTGCTGTCCGCCAGCGTCTGAGCGATTCGGTGCGCGCCCGGATCTATTTTTAAAGGGCTCTACTTGCCGGTGAGGAATGTGAAGTACAGCTCCGGTGGCGCCGTGAACACCAGCGGCGCCCGGCACCGCGGGCACGGCATCTGCGGCGCTTGCATCCGCGCGAGCGCCCCGCCGTGGAGCCGAACATCGAGCACGACCTCCGTCTCCTCGCCGCATTCCTCGCACTCGTAAGGCGCGAAGAAGGACGTCACCATCGACACGCCGCGCGTCGCCGGTACGATGTTGAGCTGGTGGACGAGCGGCTCGCACACGCGGCGGAGCTCGATCGCGAGACCGATCTTCTGCGCCGCCTGCTGCATGCGGATCCACTCGCGCACACCGATCGAGTTGATGAACGTGATCCCGCCGAGGTCGACGATCAGCTTGTTGTTGCGGGCCCGGTCGAGCAGCTCGAGCAGATTTGCGCTCTCGTCGATCCGCCCTTCCAGGAAGAGCTGATCGCCCCGAACCTCACAGCTCATCCGACTCGGCATGCCCCTGCGATGGTAGCGCAAGGTATGCTGCGTGCGTGCGGGCCACCTGGCTCACTGACATCCACCTGAACTTCATGCGGCCGCTCGCCCTCCAGGCGTTCTACGACCGCGTGAAGCAAGAGAAGCCCGACGTCCTGTTCGTCACGGGCGATATCGGCGAGAGCGACTCCGTTGGCCGCTTCGTCGACGAGCTGCGCACGATCGCGCCGATCTACTACGTGCTCGGCAACCACGACTACTACCGGTCGAGCTTGCGTGCCGTGCGCACGGTGTTGCCGGCGGGCTGGCTACCTGGCGAAGGCCCCGTCCAGTTGACCGAGAGAACCGTCTTGTTAGGCGTCGATGGCTGGGGTGATGCGCGTTGCGGTGACCTCGCATCGACCGTGCAGCTGTCGGACTGGCAGCTGATCGAAGAGCTCGCGGAGCTGCGCTACGACCGCGGCGCGCGGATCGAACGCCTCCAGGAGCTAGGGACGACCGAGGCGTTCGTACTCGGAGAGCTACTCGCGACTGCGCCGCCGAGCGAGCATCTCGTCGTGCTCACCCACGTGCCGCCATTTCCCGAGGCGTGCGTCTACGACGGCGCACAGTCCGAGCCGGGATGGCTGCCGTGGTTCACGTGCATCGCGACTGGCGAAGTGCTCGCCGAATACGCGCGTGCGTGGCCGGATAAACAGATCACCGTGTTTTGCGGGCACACGCACGGCGCCGGCAGTGTGCGGCCGCTGCCGAACCTCGAGGTCCGCACTGGTGGCTGGGCGCCGGGCGTCGAGGGGTACGGCAACCCGATCGTGCAGGCGACGATCGACGTTCTCTAGCGATCGGTCGCGATCTTGATCGCGCGCTTGCCGCGCAGGCGGAGCAAGCACTCGCGCGCGCGGGTCAGCTCCATCGTGGCGCTGTCATCGGCCTGCACTTCTTCGATCGGTCGCGACTCGAGGCGGCCGATCGTAGCGTCCATCGAATCAATGCACGCGAGCGTCCTGCATGCGCATGCGCGCCCGTGCAGCTCGGTCGTGACTCTTTGCCAGCTCTTCAGATCGAAGCGCAACGGTACGTCGAGCTTGGGGTCGACCTCGCTATCGGACAGGTACGGCCAGACCGGTTCGTCGAGCCGCGGCGGGCACAGGCGTTTCTGGGACTCGCAGACTTCGAGGATCTTGATGAAGCGGCGGCGGACGGCGAGGTCGGCCAGCGCGATGCGGAGGCGATCAGCCTCGCTGGCCTCGGCCTCGGACACGAGACGTTCGTTCTTTGCCTCGGCGGCTCGCTCGGCGATCAGTGCCATCTCGACCGCCGCCGTGTCATAGGCAGGGGATGGCTCGTCGTCGGCTGCCAGGCTGGTATGGGCCTCTGAATACTCAGCGGTCGCCTTGCGGGTACTCCCGTGCCCGCAGGCCGCAAGTACCAGCAAGACGCCCATGCATTTCATTCACACTACGTTACATTGCAACTAAGCGAGACTCATGGAGTCTCACCCATGAATCGTCTGCCATCGCCATACGTCTGATCACACGTGGCGCTGGTTTGGCGCCCTTCGGAGCCTGACATGATCGACATCATCGGAATCCTCACCCGCACTTGGCTTGCTGCCCACGCTCCCCTTGCGGGACAGCACGCCGGAACCACGCCACTCGTTGGCGCCCCCGGTGCCGCAGCAACAGCCACCGCCACCGCGGCTCCCACGGCGAGCAGCACCGTTGCCGAGGTGCAGAAGTTCTACGCCGGCATCAAGCAGGTGACTTCGCGCTTCCGTCAGACGGTCACGAACAGCACGTTCGGCACGTCGAAGAACAGTGACGGCCTGGTGCTGCTGTCCAAGCCCGGCAAGATGCGCTGGGACTACTACGAGGCGAAGAAGACCGGCGAGAAGACCAAGACCGTCGTCGTCAAGAAGAGCTTTATCTCGAATGGCTCGTACCTGTACGTCGTCGAGCACGACAACAAGCAGGTGATGAAGAAGAACCTCCAGAACGACCTGATGCCGGTCGCGGTCACGTTCCTCTACGGCAAGGGAGATCTATCGGCCGAGTTCAACTCGGAGATCGACAAGTCGAACAAGTATGGCGGGAAGGACGACATCGTCCTCAAGATGACGCCGAAGAAGGCCTCGGCGCAGTACAAGAATCTGTATCTCGTCGTCGCGAAGGACAACTTCCGCGTCAAGCAGTCGGTCATCATCGACTCGTCGAACAACATCAACCAGTTCATGTTCTACGAGCCGAACTTCGAGAAGGGGATCGACGCTGGCAAGTTCGAGTTCGACGAGCGCAGCGTGAAGAACTACCGCATCATCGACGGCGACGCGCCCCCTGCGCAGGGTAGCGGCGCCGCCTCGGCCGCTGCACCCGTTGCACCGACCGCGCCCGGGAAGAAGTAACCCGCGCCCAACATGGAAGGGGCGGACCTGACCCTGGGGCCCAACATGGAAGGGGGACCTGCGCCGCCCCCTGGAGTAGTGTCGTGGCGTGGACACTGTTCGCGCCAACGGCCTCGACTTCGCCTACCTGAGCAAGGGCAGCGGGCCGCTCGTGCTGCTGCTCCACGGGTTTCCTGACACCGCGCATACGTGGGACCCGACGATCAGCGCAGTCGCCGCCGCGGGCTATCGCGCCGTGGCGCCGTGCATGCGCGGCTATCACCCGACGTCGATTCCTGCCGACGGTAAATACGACACCGACACCCTCGGTCAGGATGCACTCGCACTGATCGAAGCGCTCGGCGAGAGGCGCGCGATCGTCGTCGGTCACGACTGGGGAGCGAGTGCCGCATACGCCGCCGCTGCCCTCGGGCCCGAGCGCGTGCGCATGCTCGTGACGCTAGGCATCCCGCATCCGCGCTCGATCAAGCCGACGCCAAAGGTGCTGTGGACGCTGCGGCACTTCTTACACCTGCGCCGCAAGAACGCAGGCGCCACGCTTCGCGCAAACAACGGGGCCCTGGTCGACGAATACTGGCATCGCTGGTCGCCGGCGTGGAAGTCCGTTCCGGCGAGCGAGACGGCGCAGGTCAAGGCCGCCTTCGCGCAACCGGGCTGCGCCGAGGCTGCAGCCGGCTACTACGCTGCATTCACGCCGCGGATGCCGGAGTCATTTCGAAGCAACGTCAAGGTGCCCTCCGTTGCGTTCGCTGGCGAGCACGACAACGTCTCGCCGAGACTGTTCGAGAAGGCACGCCTCTGTTTCGACGCGTCGTACGAGGTAGTGATCGTCCCGGGCGGTCACTTCATGCATCGCGAGCATCCCGAGCCATTCAACCGCGAGCTCGTCCGCACGCTGCAAGATCACGAAGCGCGCCTCACGCCCGCGTAGCTAGAGCAAGCTGTCGATGCGCGCGAGGATATCGGGCAGCTCGCCCTCGTCGCGCACGCCGATCACGAGCGAGCCGTGCGTTCCCATGCGCGTCACGTAGTGATCGACCTGGTCCGGCGGCACGAGTACCGCGACGAGCTTGACCAGCATGTCCCCGACGAGGTTCGCGGCCTCACCCGGCCCCTCGAGCGGGACGACGCGGTAACCGGCATCCGTGATGACGCGGATGCCGGAGATGTCGCCGACCATCACGCTGTGATCGCGGCGCTGACCGAGACGCAGCAGGTAACCGAGCAGTGCGTCATCGAAGCCGGGTGGCTTGCTGATGATCTCCATACCCGCGCCCGGCTTGCGGCCGGCCATCCGTGCAGCGTTTTCGTCGATGATGAACACCGACTTCGCACGCACGCTCCAGCTGCCCTGCCCCGGTAGCTCGATGCTGACGTCGGTCTCGGTGAACAGCTCGAGCTGGTGCGCGCCTGCGATGAACACGCCACCGGCCGAGAGGTTCTCGACGTAATCGGCGACGAACTGCTCGGCGTTCGAGTAGCGCACGGCGAGGTGGACCCCGTACCGGGGATAGCGTCGCTGCTCGGTTCCCACGGTGTCACGGTAGCATTCCGACGTGCGATGATCAGGGGATATGGCCGACCGGCCGGAGCGTGCATGTGGGCGACAACTGCAGCGCGATTACGAATGGTGGACCGGCGCGATGGTGACCCGCAACGCCGCTCACTAGAGGTAGACTAGTCCACGAACGTGGAGCGCGAGCCCGAGGATGCGGCAACGATCGAAGGGGAAGTCGACGAGACCTCCTCGAGACGTGCACGAACGTGCACGTGCACGGACTGATCACCAACTTCCGGTGACCTGTACTAAGGTCCGCGCATGTCGTCGTCCCCGCTTCGCCCGCACGCCCACCAGCCGCAGCCGAAGGGACCGGTGGTCTGCGTCGTCATGGATGGGATCGGGCGTGGAGCCGGGGACGAAGCCGATGCAGTCGCGATCGCATCGACGCCGACGCTCGACCGGCTGTGGGTGCCCGGCGTGCGCGCGGAGCTCCGTGCACATGGCAAGGCGGTCGGGCTGCCGTCGGACGACGACATGGGTAACAGCGAGGTCGGCCACAACGCACTCGGTGCAGGCAAGGTCTACGCGCAGGGCGCGGTGCTCGTTGGACGCGCGATCAAGAGCGGTGCGATCTTTCAGGGCGACACATGGCAACGCATCATCGAGCGCGGTGGACACGGTGGCGCGGTTCACTTTCTGGGACTGCTATCGGATGGCAACGTGCACAGCCATCTCGATCATCTCGAGGCAATGCTCGGCGCCGCCGCGAAGGCCGGCTGCAAGAAGCTCTATGTCCATGCGCTCCTGGACGGACGCGACGTGCCGCCCACGAGCGCACTCGAGTACATCGATCGCACCGAGAAGTTTCTCGCTGGGGTGCGCGAGGCTGGTATCGATGCGCGCATCGCGAGCGGCGGCGGTCGGATGAAGATCACGATGGATCGCTACGAAGCCGACTGGCCGATGGTCGAGCGCGGATGGAAGACGCACGTGCTCGCCGATGCACGCGCCTTCGGGTCGGCCACGGAGGCGGTCGTGACACTGCGCGGCGAGAATCCCGGCGTCATCGATCAGGATCTCCCTGCGTTCGTCGTGCGTCCGGCGACGCCGATGCAAGACGGCGACGCCTGCGTGATGTTCAACTTTCGCGGCGACCGCGCGATCGAGATCTCGCGTGCGTTCGATGACGACTCCCTCGACACGTTCGACCGAGTGCGCCGACCCGACGTCTTCTACGCGGGCATGATGGAGTACGACGGCGACCTCCACGTTCCGAAGCACTACCTTGTGACGCCGCCCGCGATCGAGCGGCCGATGGGGCAGATCCTGGCGGGCTCGCACATCTCACAGCTCGCGATCAGCGAGACGCAGAAGTACGGCCACGTCACGTACTTCTGGAACGGCAACCGCAGCGGGATGTTCGACAACGGGACCGAGACCTATATCGAGATCCCGTCCGACCGGGTGTCGTTCGACGAGCGGCCCTGGATGAAAGCGGCCGAGATCACGGACCGGTTGATCACGGAATTGCAGACCGGTAAGCATCGGTTTGCCCGGGTGAACTACGCGAATGGGGACATGGTGGGGCATACCGGGTCATTCGATGCGACGGTGCTCGCGGTCGAATGCGTCGACCTGCAGCTGGCGCGGCTGACCAAAGCGGTCGAACAGCTGCAGGGAATCCTGGTAGTTACGGCTGATCATGGCAATGCGGACGAGATGTTCCAGCGCGACAAGCACGGCAAGGTCCAGCGTGACAAGACTGGCCAGACCGTGGCCAAGACCAGCCACACGCTCAACCCCGTGCCATTCTTCATTCACGACCCGATGCGCGGCGACCGCTACGAGATCGACGCAACCCGGGTTAAATCGGCAGGAATCGCCAACGTGACCGCGACCTGCATCGAGCTACTCGGATTTGTGCCACCAGATGATCTAGAGTCATCGCTCTTGAGGTTTCGATGAGCACGAAGGCGTTGATCGGCATTCTGTTGGCGGGCACCACGGGTGTCCTCATCTTCTTGTTCGTCCACCTGTCGGAGGACTCGAGCAAGGTCTCCATCGGCACCAAGGATGCCGCTGCGTGCACCAAGGGCGACGACTGTCTGCCCCAGCTCAGCTACATCGATACGACCGGCAAGGCGTACACGCTCGAGTCGCTCAAGGGCAAAGTGGTCGTGATCAACTTCTGGGCGACGTGGTGTGGCCCGTGCAAGAAGGAGATTCCCGACCTGTCGAAGCTGTATCGCAAGTACAAGGACCAGGGCGTCGTGATGCTCGGCGTGCTGTCCAACGACAACCCGGCCGATCCCGATCTGCTCAACTTCCAGTCTGACTACGACATGGAGTTCCCGGTCGTTCGCCAGAGCTCGGACATCCTGGTGTCGTTCAACTATCCGCAGGCGCTGCCGACGACGTTCGTGTTCGACCGTCACGGTCGCCGCGTCGGTGCGCCGCACGTCGGTGGGATCCAGATCGATCAGTTCGACGCAGAGCTCTCGCAGCTGGTCGCGACGAAGTAGTCGCAGTGAGTTAGCAACGTCCGGCTTTGCCGGACCGCGCAGCACCGCCGAAGGGCGGTGCGTAGGTCAATTAGAAGCTGCCGCCGAACGCGAGGCCGGGCGCGAGGCCATGCGGTCCTGCGAGCGCGGTCGGCGTGACCGAGACGCTTTGCTTGCGGTTGTGACGTTCGGCCGAGTCCGCGGCATCGAGCACGTCGTACCAGACGCCGCCCACGAAGATGATCGCCGCGATGCCGAGCAGGGGCGCCGCGTTCTCCACGAAGTCGGTGCACTTCTGGTTGGAGTTGGTCGCGTCGTCGCAGGTGACAATCTTGGTCTGCGTCTGCAGCGTCCACACAGCGAGCCCTGCCCCGACGGCGCGGATGCCCATCCCGATCGTCAGGTACTGACCAGAATAGAATTCGCCCGCAGAGGGACCGACCAGCATCAAGCCGAGCCCCGTGTAGAGCACCGGCGTGTTGAACGGATGCCCGTCCTGCGCGAACACGAAGCCGCCGACCGTCACCGCACCAGCGACGCTCGCGCTGATCCCGGAAGCGAGTCGCGCGGTCTGCGGATCTTTGGTGTCGGCACTCGCGGTGGCGCACAACGCGAGCAGGACGGAGACGACAGCAAGACGGCGCATGCGCGGCATTCAAGCACGAACGCCGCGGATGGTTGCCGGGACCTACTGGAGCGTCCTGTCTGGTAGCGACCTCGACGCCACTGTGCCGCGACCGCGCATCCGCTATAACAGACAATCGTCCGGTTAGCCACCAGACCTTCTGCTCGTCCGGCAGGCGCTCGCGAACCTCAACTTCGGCGAGGCTGTGATCAGCGCACCCTGAGATCAACCGCCTGTGTCGTGATGCCGCCACGACTATCGCGCAACACGAGCCAGAGCGTGGCCGAGCCGATGTCTGGCGTTCGCCACGTCGTCGAAACCGATGTGGCCAGGTCACCCTCGCTGACCGCAGATGCATCGACCGCAATCGTTCCGGCCGTCGCGAACCACGAGACGCGCATGGCTTCGCGCCTGTCGACCAGCGTTTGCGAGAGTGGATCGTAGTAGAGGAACGTCTCAGCACTCTCCGCGAGCCAAGATGCAGTGAGCGTCACACTGCTACTCGCCGTTACCTCGGCAGTTTCGAGTCCGTCGATCGTGAGCGCCGCAGACATTGGGTTCGCGTTCGGCACGTACCGCGTCGTGTATTCCTGTGCGATCGCGGCCGGCGCCGTCGGTAGCTTGCATTTGATGCGCGTGAGCGCGAAGCCCACGAGATCGAGATCCGACGACTCCGCGCGCGTTGGTTGGTAGTACCCGCCGGTCGAGTCCGCGTCGCGCGGGCGAAAGCCGGGCATCGTCGTATCAGGCCCGAAGCGTTGACATGCATCGGAAGGCACTGTCCCCGTCACCGTGGAGCCCGATCCGAGCTCCACCACGTCCACCTCGAGACATCCGTTTGCGACCGCATTGTCCTCCGTCGGTGGCTTCGGTGCGCGACAGAACGCCCAGGCGGGCGCGGCGTCGATCGTTCCGTCGGGTCCGCCGACGAGCGCCCGATACATGACCATCGCGCCGGGTACAACCTCTGCCGGCTCGCTCACGATTGCGAGCAGCCGTGGCTCGTCGACCAGTGCGAGCCGCTGATCGAGCTTCTCGTTGCATGCGGCGAGAGTGAGCGCAACGACGAGCCACTTCATCATTGTTCGATCCTCATTCCGAACATCGCGAGCAGAGGAAGGCCCGTGAGGTATCCGCGCTCGGAGAAGTCGGCGCTGTAAATCAACTCTTCTGCGTTCGCTCGCCCGGTCAGGTTTTGCACTTCGACGTAGACGCTCGCGCGCGTGACGCCGACCGAAACACGGCGTTCCGCTCGCAGGTCAGCGGCGAAGTACATCGGCAGACGCACGCCATTCTGCTGACCCTTGACCGGCTGAAAGCGGCCGGTCTTGCTCTCGAAGAACGAGTCAATGACATCGGTGCGCGGCTCGCCGGTTGCGAGGCGCACGCGACCGCCGATCGCCCAGCCGTTCCGCTCCCAACCGCCGACCGCAATGAGGCCGTGCGTCTGATCGTGATCGAAGAAGCGCTCCGCCTGCGTCTCGCTGTCCCTGCGACGGCTGCGGCTGAGGTTGTAGCTCAGCCAGCCCGAGAGTCCGTGCCACGCGACCGCGCGGGCGGTGATCTGCACGCCGTAGACATCGCCGGACCCTTGTTGCGTGAGCGAACGTGCGAGCGGTGGCGTGACTGCGAGATCGCGCGCGACCAAGTCCGACATCCATCGCGCATAGACTGCTGCTTCGATCGCGAACGGCGAGCGGCGCCACTGCGCGCCAAGGGTCGCGTGCCAGGCCTCCTCGAGTCCGAGGTTCGGCGTCCCGAACACGGCGCTTGTATCGCTGATGGCGCGTGCTTGGTGATACCGGCCCGCGTCGGCGCGCGCCGCTACCTCGTCACTGATGCGCAGCTGTACCGACGCACGCGGATCGGCGTCGAACAGGATCTGCTGGCTGCCGATACCGGGCGTCGCGCCAACTCGCGGAGTGAGACGGCTCGACGACAACAGCCAGGAATCGACCCGTGCTCCGATCGTCGAGGTGAGGCGATTCCACCGCAGATCGACTGCAGCATGTACGGCGGCATCGATTGTGCTCCCACGCCAGCGATCCGCCGCGACATCGTCGCCAGGCGGTTGCCCGAAGATGTGCACGTCACCTTCGCGCGCAGGAATGCTTAGCGAGCCAGTGCGTTCCAGTCGAGCCATCTCGGCATCGAGGTCGCCACCGAATGTGAGCGTGACGTGCTCGCCGACTCTCGACTGCTGTACGGCGCGACCGCCACCGACCCAGCTGCGTCCGTGGCGCGTCGCCCCGATCGTCCCAACCTGAAAGTCATAGTCATCGCGGTCCGCACCGAACCACAATGTTCCGCTCTCGAAGCCGGTATCGCGATCGCGGCGCAGCGTCACCTGACCGCGAACGCTGGCCTGACCGATGCTCTCCGCCGTCTGCGTCCCGGGATCGTCAGACACCAGTCGGCGATCGAGGTGATCACTCGCGCCGATGATCCATGTGCTGAGCGTCA
>JAYVWH010000862.1:0-4357 GCA_043786265.1 Kofleriaceae bacterium
ACGACATGCACGACAAGCCCGGGCAGCTTGCGCGTGACCAGCTCCTCGTCGATCACGATCTGCAGCGAGACCGCGCCGACGCCCGTGATCTCGACACCATCGGGCGTGACCACCTCGGTGTCGGCGGTGAAGCTCTCCGTCCGGCCCTCGACCGAGACCTCGCGTGTGCGGATCGCGGACAGTGCGGCAAGCGTCCCCGCCGCACCGCGCAGACGCAGCGTGCCGGGCGTGGGCTTGATCTCCGACACGAAGTAGCCGTGCATCGGGCGACCCGCGAGCTGCGGTGTGACCTCGACGATCTTCTCGATGCGGCGGTCGAACAGCACGCGCACACTCTTGGGGCTGATCGACGTGGCGGTGAGCCCCGACGGCAGGTCGAGCATGTCGGTCGTGATCGGGACATCGCCCGAGGGCGCACGCCGCAGGTCGATGTTGATGCGGTCGAGCGACCGCTCGTCGAACTTGCGCAGGCGCTGCCAGCGGCCCTTGATCGTCACCCGCACTTCATCGAGACGGTCGGACACGAGCACGCGATCATCAGGCAGCGTGTAGGAGACCCCAACGTGCGCCGTGATCTCGCGATCGCGATCCGTGTTGACGAGCAGGAACACCGTGACCGCGAGGATCAGCGAGAGCGCCTTGAGCCCCATGTTGTCGAACAGGGCGCCGTGAATCCACCTGCGCAGCCTGCCGCGCTCGGGCGGCGGATCGACAGGCGCCTTGCCCTGCTGCGGCGGCGGGCGACGCGCGGGGGCACGGCCGAAGGCGCCGATGGTATCGCTGCGCTTTCTCATGGCGAGACCTCGGCGTCGGGCGCGTCGACACCCATGCTCGCGATCGCCTTACCGACCTCGGCTGCCGCGGCGGCCTCCTCGGCCATCTCGGCGCGCGCACCCGCGAACAGGCCGACGAGCGCGCGACGCAGCATCACGGGCTCGAGATCGCGCGCGATCGAACCCTTGAAGCATAGCGAGATCTCACCGCGCTCCTCCGACACGACGACGCAGACCGCATCGGTATCCTCGGTGATGCCGAGCGCCGCGCGGTGCCGTGTACCGAACTCCGGACCGAGGTCGGTCGCGCGCGACAGCGGGAGCAGTGCACGGGCGAGCTCCACGCGATGGTTCTTGTTGATGACGACCGCACCGTCGTGCAGCTCGTTGTCCTTCGCCGGCACGAACAGCGAGACGAGCAGCTGGCGCGACAGCGCTGCATCGATACGCGTGGCGTCATCGACAAACTCTTCGAGCGCCGCATCGCGTTCGAACACGATGATCGCACCCATGCGCGCACGTGCGAGCTGCGCGCAGGCGGCGACGACCTCGTCCACCGTGTGCGTCGCCTCTTGCTTGCGACCGAACGGGAGCACGCCCTGCCCGATCCGCCCGAGTGCGCGCCGAATGTCGCTCTGGAACACGACGATGATCAGGATGATGAAGTAGCTGATGAAGTTGTCGAGCAGCCACGACACGGTCGTGAGCTCGACGCGCACCGCAACGAAGAACGCCGCGCCGATCAGCACGATGCCGACGATCATCTGCGCCGCGCGCGTGCCGCGGATCGTCAGCAGCAGGCGATAGATGAGGTAGTAGACGAGCGCAATGTCGACAACCGTCGTGACGACCTGTCCGACGGTGAGCGACTCGAAGAAGCGCTGGATGGCGGCGACCATGCTGTGCACGTGGGCGGATGCCCGGCATGCCGATCATGCCTCGCAGTGCATCGCACCCTACTTCTTGTTGTACGCGGTCAGAGCCGTGCGGAGCAAGGCAACGTTATGGACCCGGACCACATGAGCGCCCGCGCGCACGGCGGCGATCGTCGCGAGGGTCGACGCCGCATCGACCTCATCGCGCGAAGCCCCATCGGTAAGACCCGCGACCCGGCGGACGAACCGCTTCCGGCTGGCACCGATGACGATCGGCCGGCCGACCGTCGCTGCAATGTCACCTGCGTGTCTGAGCAGGGACACATTTCCTCCTGGGTCGCTGCCCTTGCCGAACCCGAGCCCAGGGTCGACCCATGCCTGCGTTGCGGGCAGTGCAACGATCCGTTCCGTCAGCTCGGCGGCCACCGTCTGCCACGTCACGGGCTCCTCGGCGGCGAACACCTCCGGTAGCGACGTCCCCCGCAGGTGGCCCGCCACGTAGCGGACACCCAGCCCGCGCACGGTCTCGATCATGGTGGGATCAAACAGCCCACCGGACACGTCGTTGACGAGGACCGCCCCCGCCCAGACCGCGGCCCGCGCGACCTGCGCCTTCGTCGTATCGATGGAGACGGCGAGGCCGGCAGCGGCTAACGCCTCGATGACGGGCAGGATCCGGCGCAGCTCCTCGGCCGCGTCTACCGGGGTCGCCCGTGGGTTCGTTGCCTCGCCGCCAACATCGAGGAGGTCGGCGCCGGCGGACGCCAAGGCGAGGCCGTGCGCGACCGCCGTCGAGGGCCGCAGATAGTGCCCGCCGTCGGAGAACGAGTCGGGCGTGACATTCACCACGCCCATGATCAGGGGCGGCAGCCGCAGCCTCATTGCCTCGCTGGAGACCTCCGAGCCCGGCCGCAGCGGCTCGTGATCGCCGGTCAGGGCAAACCCACACGCGGCGTACATCGCCCGCGCGGCCGGCTGCCGCTCGCTGACGCGTAGGCCGACCTCGAGCGCCGCATGAGCACGCGCCCACTGCAGCCCTTTCGCGACCAGTGCCCGCCCGGCACCGTGACGCCGGGAGTCGGGCGCCACCCACATCGCATACACGATCGCGCGCCGCTCGCCGGTCGCCGCGAGTGCGACGACGAGCATCCCCACGGGTCGGTGGCCCTCGCATGCGAGCAGCCGCGTTGCGTCGGCGCGCGGCGCCACCTGGCTACGCCACTCAGCCTCCGAGCGCTGCGCCGCCTCGGCGTGCATCTCGCCAAATGCATCCGGGGCGTCGGCGAGCGCGAGCAGCCGCAGGTCGCGCCAGACCTCCCAGTCGGCAGGTCGCGCCGCGCGCACCGTCGGGCTCACGGGCCGGACCATACGTCACTGACAAGGGATGTGCGGGGCCTGCGGCACCTCCGCGCTGTAGTCTCCGTCGCCCCGGAGAACGTCGGGTCCCCAGCACTCGAGCGCACCGCCGCGGCGTGCGCAGCCTCCCGCGGAGAACAGGCCCAGCGCGTCGATACCCGACAATGCGGCGACCGGCACGGGCACCATGAGCACTTCCGTGGTCGTTCCGTCCGCCCGCTGGCCGACCTCGCCGTTGCCCCAGCATCGGGTGCTGCCATCGGTCATCAGCGCGCAGGTTGTTCGTGCTCCCGCGACCACGGACGAGACCCCGCTGGCGAGCACGAGCGTTGGCACCGTGCGTGGAAACAAGTCGCCGACTCCTAGCTCGCCGTAGTCGTTGGCACCCCAGCAATACAGCGCACCACTGGTGATCACCGCACATGTGTGCGTTCGACCGGCCGCGACCCCGACCACGGGTGCACCACCCGCGACGCTGATCACCATCGGCCCCAACCGATCTGTCGTTGTGCCATCGCCGAGCTGTGCCTCCCCGTTTCGCCCCCAGCAGCGCAGGACGTTGACGTTATCGACTGCGCAGACGTGATGTTCTGTCGACGCGATCGCGACGACCCCGCTCAAGGCCGGCACCGTGGACACCGGCGCGCGACGGATCGTCGTCGTTCCATCGCCGAGCACACCGTTGAGGTTGCGGCCCCAGCAGGCAACGGTCCCGGCGACAAGCGCACAGCCATGCGTCTTGCCGAGAACGACCTGCTGGATCGGCCCTCCGACGGTGACGGTCACGGGCGAGAGCTCGTAGAAGCTCAGCACCCCGGTTCCGACCTCACCATAGTAGTTCCGCCCCCAGCACTTCAGCGCCGTCGTGCTCCACGCGCAGGTCGAGCCTTGCCCGACCGCGACACCGGCGAGCGTACCCAGACCATGCGCGATGACCGTCGGGCTCCGTCGCGTGTCGAACGTTCCGTCGCCAAGTAGCCCTTCGTTGTCGCCCCAGCACCGCAGCTCGCCGCCGGAGCCCGCACAAGCGCGCTGCTTACCGACGGCGAAGAACGTGGCGGACAGCGTGCCGAGGTCAACTGGCACCGGCAACGTGGTGAGCGCTCGGGTGCCTCGGCCCAGCTCCCCGGAGTGATTACTGCCCCAGCACAGGGCGTTGCCATCGACGAGCGCACAGGCATGAAAGAACGAGACCGATTCGGCGGTCATTCCTGTGAGGCCAGGATGGGGCGCGAAGTCATGGTTGCCGGTCCCGTCGCCCGCATCAATCTGGCCCCAGCACCTGGAGGTCCCGTCCACGAAGCGCGCGCAGGTGCCGGTCGTACTCAGCTGGACATCGACGGCGCCGGTGAT
>JAYVWH010000863.1:0-3285 GCA_043786265.1 Kofleriaceae bacterium
ACCGCGCTCTCGGTCATGATCATGTCGCCCGGCTACGAGACCAGCTCCGACGAGGTCTGCGAGCGCATGCGCTCCAAGCTCACGGCCGCGTGGGGGCCGTCGGTCAGCGGCACCTGGGCGGATGCGAAGCTCCACCAGCGCGCGAGCCTGAGCGAGTCGCCGTGCACGTTCACCGTCGATCGCTACGTCGAGCCCGTCGCGTGGGTCGCCGCGCTGCCCGTCGACGCGATCGGGCAGGCGAAGTTCAAGCTTGCCACCCGGGTCGCCGAGCTCGGTGGCGACGTGTACGGCGACGATGAGATCAACTGGTACCTGCCCGGGACCGGCTACGGTCCGAAGACCACGGAAGTCTTCGCGGCGATCGAAAACGGCAAGGTCGCCTCGCTCCGCGCCGAGACCGAGAGCGATTTCGACACGCTGCTCGCGATCCGCGATGCGCTGTCCGCGCGCCTCAAGTCCCAGCCCGTGCGCGATGAGGACACGGGCGCCTGGGTATGGAAGAAGAAGCCGGGCTTCACGCTGCAGCAGGCGGCCGACAGCAACCGCTTCACGCTGCAAATCGGTAAAGATCCGTACCAGTGATAAAAACGATCGTCGCCGGCGTCGACCTCTCCGTCCCCAGTGAACAAGCGCTCGACCGTGCGGCTGCGATCGCGCAGCAAAATGGTGCGGCGCTCGTCATGGTCAACGCGCAGGCCGACGACGCGCCGATCGAGAACGTCGACAATGCCATGCTCGAGCAGCTCGGCGAGGTCTCGCAGGCCGTGCGCGCCGAGGAGGCCAAGCGGCTCGCCGAGCGCGTTGTTCAGCTCCAGGCGCGCGGCGTCAAGGTCGAGCTGATCAACGAGACCGGCTCGCCGGGCGAGGTCGTCGCGCGCATCGCGCAAGAGCGACACGCCGAGCTGATCGTCGTCGGCACCCACGGTCACACTGGCATCCAGCGGTTCCTCCTCGGTAGCGTGGCAACAGCTGTGTTGCGCCATGCGCCCTGTGACGTGCTCGTGTGCCGCGGCTCGTCGTCGCCTTCGCCGTTCCAGCGCCCGATCGTCGCCACCGACTTCTCGCCAGCGGCCGACCGCGCGCTGCGCAACACCGCGAGGTTGACCGCGCCCGGCGCACCGATCGAGGTACTCCACGCGTGGCAGCTACCGGCCGGCTCGTGGGGCGCGACCCTGCTCGGTCAGGCGCGGTTTCCGTGGTCGACCGTCCGCGACGCCGTGCTCGCGGGCGTCCAGAAGCAGGCGGACAAGCTCGCGGCCGCACACGCGAAGGACGGTCACCCGCTTCACGTCGAGCTCGTGCAAGGTCCGCCGGCGAGCGTGATCACCCATGCCGCCGAGCGTGGCGGTCATGATCTGATCGCGATCGGCACCCACGGCCGCCGCGGGTTCCGCCGCCTGTTGCTCGGCAGCGTCGCGGAGTCGGTGATCCGCCATGCGCCATGCTCGGTGCTCGTCGCGCACAGCGAGAACGCCGGCGACACCTCGAAGTTCAAGAAGGCCTAGCGTTTGCGTCGACCCGGGGCAGCCACGCAGCCAAGAAACCCAAGCAGAGCGAAGGGGATGGACCGGTCCACTGCAGCAAAGCGAGCTCTCAGCCGTGACTGACGTTCTGGATCGTGAAGCCGGCGATGGGTATACGGGACAACGGGCCGTCCGCGGTCACGATCGTCGCGTCGCGCATGCGAGCAGCGGCGAGGTACAGTGCGTCATACGCGGTCGCGTTGTGCCGCAGCGACCACGCGGTCGCGATGAGCTCGCGATGACTGATTCGCTCGAGGTGCCACGCGCGCAGATCGTCGACGGCTTCGCTGGCACGTTTCGCGTCGAGGCGCCGGGCGAGCACCTCGCGGCGTAGCACCGCAAGCACCTCGGCATCGAGTAACTCCGGCGCAAACAACGCTGCCGTACTCAACTGACTCGCGACCCGCTCCCCAAGTGGCGTCCTCAGGAGATATTCGATCGCGATCGACGCATCGACAACGAGCATCACGTTCCGATCTCGCGATCGCGTTCCCTCCGCACCTCATCAACCAGCTCCGCCGCGCCTCGTTCGAGGACCACCGGCCGGCGCCTGCGCAACCGTGCATGGAACTCGTCACGTGCGAGCTTGACGCCGATCGCGTCGAGAACGAGCTCCCGGATCGTCTTGCCCTCCAGCGCTGCCTGCCTCCGGATCTTGTGAAATAGCGCATCGGGGACATTCTTGACCTGAAGGCTCGCCATAGCATGATGCTGGCATGCCTCAGGCATGCCGACAAGTGGTCGCTTTCGTTCGCGAACTACGACGCGTAGCTACTTGCAGGCGGGCGGCAGCGGATTGCACGAGCCCCACAGGCCCGCCTGTGCCCGCATCGCCTCGAGCTGCAGCGCCTGGAACTCGTCGAATCGAGCGTCGCCATCGGGCGAGATGTGCAACACGCACGCGTAGCCGCGCTGGATCATCAGCCGATTTACTTCTTGGCCGTCGACGAACACGTACGCCAATGTTCGGCCGTAGCGGTCCGTACACTGGACGTCGTACGACAGCTCGATCTTTTTGTTCAGCACGAGGTCGGTGTTGAACGTCTTGGCATTCTGCCCGTAGCAGTCCGTCGAGCCGCCTGTGGTCTCGGGCGTATCGACGAGCAGGTAGCGGATCTTGCGGCCGTCATCGAGCTCGATCGTGTCACCGTCGACGATGCGCGTGACCGTGGCCTCGCTCGAGCCGCACGGTGATCCGCCGTCGCAGCCGGCGCTGGCTGCCGCGACGACGAGCACAGCAGCGGCGAGCTTTACATGCACGCGTTGGCGGCCTTCGGCGTACCGAGGTTGCCGGCGGTGCCGTAGGTCTGGCCCGCGAGCGCGGTGCAGAAGTTCGTCGTCATGTCGTTGCCAGTCGTCGTCGTACTGGTCGGCTGCAGCTCACGCGACTTACCAGCGGTCGTGCTGGTCCAGGTGATCGTATCGAGGGGTGTCGTGCCGTCGAGGATGGTGAGCGAGCCGCCTGTGTTCGCGAGCGCGAAGGTAAACGTGGCATCGACCGCCGGTAGGCCGCCGTTGTTGGTCGTGCCGTGCGCGAACAACGCATAAGCGCCGGCCGCGACGTTCTTGCAGCTCGCGCCGGAGATTGGATAGGTCGTAACGGCGTTGCCCTTCATCAGAAGGTCGTTGAGGTCGAAGTCGGTCCCGCTCGTGTTCTGGATCTCGAACCATTCCTGCGTCGGGTCGCCCGTCGTATCGAGGACGTCCGCGAGGAACTCGGTGTGAACACGCGCGCACGCACGGCGGTGCCCGCGCGGTCGGG
>JAYVWH010000864.1:0-1652 GCA_043786265.1 Kofleriaceae bacterium
CTGACGATCGACCTGAGCGGGAGCATCGGAGCCGATCCGCCACAGGGTGCCGTCTCCGGCGATCCACCATCGCTGGATCGCGTGGCGCACCAGCGCATCACGTTCGAACGTCACGTACTGCTGGATCTGCAGGCAGACGCCGTAGTCGTCGATCGCCGCGCCGTGCGACACGACCGACGACGCACCCGCGGTCTCCCACGACGCCGCGTCCTTGTCCGCGTGCTCGACGAGCGCCGCGTGCATATCTTTGCCTTTGAGCTTGTGACGGCCGACGCGCCAAACATGGATCGTCCGGCGCCAACCATCGACGCCGAGCCGCACGATCTCGCCGCGCGACGTACCCGCGACCGACGGCGCTCCAACGAACCGCAGTGGGGGCGTGATCGCCGCCCCCCCTTCGGGCAAGGCGACCTCACTACCCGGAACCCGCGTGGATTGCGCCACGATCTCGAGGCTGCCGGCGGTGCGATCGAGCGCCGCGCGGACGCGCGACAGCGGATGTTCGGGGAAGTAGGGGTCGATCTCGGGGTTGTCGTAGACCGCTTGCGGCTGCTTCCCGCCGTACTTGGTAGCGACCGCTTGCTCGCGGGTACCGGTCTCGCCCGACCGCGCGGAGACCCTGATCTCGATCGTGCCCTTCTCGACAGGCACGAACAGGTGGCCGACCACGGCCTCGTCGCCCTGCTCGTAGGCGAGGCGGCGCACGCAGCGCGCGATCCGGACGTCACCGATCTTGCCGAGCTTCGCCTCGATCACCGGCGACCAGTCACCGCCCGCCGTGCGCGGCTGCGCATTCGCGGCGCGCGGCTTGCTCGCCCAACGCAGCTCGAAGATCGCGCGTGACGACAGGTCGAGATCCTCGGCGAGCGCGCCTTCCTCACCAGTCCCGATCGCGAAGTCCATCGGCGACATGTGTACGCGCCTGGTGAGCCCGGCATCATCGCGGACGGAGAGGTTGCTTTCGGTGTGCTCGCCGATAGCACCATCCGGTGGCGTCCACTGGACGCCACAGCTGCCGAGCTCGAGAGACTTGCTGAGCACTCCGAGTAATGTTAGCGCGCCCCGGCCGACGACCGCAGTTCCTGGTGGGTATCGGAGGGCTAGTGGGCGTGCGGCGCGGCGGGCAGCAGCTGCCGCAGATGCCACGCCTGGATCTCGGAGCGCTGCATCGCATCGCGCCGGGACGTCGCGACCGCGCTCGCGAACAGCCCGAACACGATAAACGTCCCGATGTTCGCCCCGATCAAGATGATCGCCGTGTGCAGCCCCCCAATCGCCATCACGTGCGAGGTCAGCACGACCGAGTGCCCGACGATCGACCAGGTCGGTCGCAGCACCCCGGCGTACTCGAGCACGACCGGCGCGAGCCAGCTGGCCACGAGAAAGGCGATCACCAACCACTTGCGATCGATCAGCTGCGGGTATGCCGTCAACGACATCGCCATGAGGCAGGTGACCGCAGGCACCACGAGCATCGAGCCCAGCGTCCGCGAGAGCAGCGCTGCCAGCAGCGCGTTCCCGAATGCAACCATCACCATCTGGTTCGCACTCGCCGGCCGCTGCGTGATCCGCCACACGATGCCCGAGTGCACGGCGAGGTAGACGACGAGCCCGATCACGAACGGCAGGTTGCTCACGCCATTGGTCGCTGC
>JAYVWH010000865.1:0-4753 GCA_043786265.1 Kofleriaceae bacterium
TGCCCACGCCCGCGCTGGCGTCCGGTAGAACGCGCGGCACACCCCCGGCATGCATGCCGGTAGCGGGTGGGAGGTCCGAGGGTCAAGTGATCGATTTTCGGAGGCGACCAAACCGATCGGCGTTCCAGGACTTCGACGTAAGACCTCGGTAAGAGTGCGAGCGCGGATCAGACGCGACGCACAACTCCTACGGCTTGTGCTCGGACCCAAGTTGTTGCGCTACTTGACCGCGCCCACGGCTCACGGTGCGAGCAGCTTCTCGAGCTCTGATTCGTCGATCACGGTGACGCCGTTTTTCTGTGCGGCCTCGAGCTTGGTCTTGCCCGTGTCCGCGCCCGCAACGAGGTAATGGGTCTTCTTGCTGACCGAGCCTGCGACCTTGCCACCCGCGGCCTCGATGCGATTCTGGACGTCCGCGCGCGGCGCGGTCAGTGTGCCGGTCACGACGAAGGTCTTGCCGGTGAGCGGCCCGCTCCCGACGGTGACAACCGGCTCCGCCGGATCGAGACCGCGTGCGACGAGCTTGTCGAGGACGACGTTGACGTGCTCCTCACGCAGGAAGCGATCGATGCCCTCCGCGGTGGTGTCACCGACGCCGTCGATCTCGCACAGCTCGGCGACGAAGGCAGCGGTGTCCTTGGCCGCCGCTGCCGCGCGCAGGCCCGACAGCGTCCTGTATTTCTGCGCGATCGGTTTTGCGAGCACACCGCCGACGTGCGCGATTCCGAGTGCGGCGAGCAGGCGCGAGAACGTCGCGGTCTCCTTGGCCTTGGCGATCGCGGCGACGAGGTTCTTCGCGGACTGCTCCGCGAACCGCTCGAGCTTGGCGACCTGGTCGGACTGGAGCACGAGCAGATCGGCTACGTCGTGCACTAGGCCCGCAGCGACGAGTTGCACGACGACCTTCTCGCCAAGGCCGTCGATGTTCATCTGACCGCGCGACGCGAAGAACTCGATCGCACCGAGCTGCTGCGCTGGGCAGCCGAGCCGGTTCGTGCACAGCAGCGCGACCTTGCCCTCCTCGCGCTCGAGCGGACCGTTGCACGACGGACACTGCGTCGGTGTCTCGAACGCCGGCCCCGGTCCCTTCTCGGTCACGCCGAGGATCTGCGGGATGATCTCGCCCGCCTTCTCGATCAGCACGCGATCGCCCCGGCCCAGGCCCAGACGCAGCACCTGGTCGTAGTTGTGGACGCTCGCGCGCGACACCGTGGTGCCAGACACGTCGACGGGATCGAGGATCGCGACGGGTGTGATCGTGCCCGTGCGGCCGATGTTGACCTCGAGGTCGAGCAGCCGCGTCGTGACCTGGCGCGCGGGGAACTTGTACGCGATCGCCCAGCGCGGAAACTTCGAAGTGGTGCCGAGGGCAGCGCGCTGGCCGAAATCGTCGACCTTGATCACGAGGCCATCGACCTCGTATGGCAACTCGTCGCGCTTCGCCTGCCACCTCTCGACAGCGGCGATCAAGCTGTCCCAGTCACTCGCCGCTGAGTTGTGGAGGCTGATCGGCAGGCCCAGGCGCTTGATGTAGTCGAGTGACGCGTGGTGGCCGCGCGCATAGCGCTCGCCATCGACAACCTCGTACAGGATCGTGCGCAGCGGCCGCTTCGCCACCTCCTTGGGATCCATCTGCTTGATCGTGCCTGCGGCGGTGTTGCGCGGGTTCTTGAACAGCTCCTCGCCCGCCTTCGCACGCTCGGCATTGATCGCGGCGAACTCGGCCTTCGTCATGTAGATCTCGCCGCGCACGACGATATCGACTGCCTCGCGCAGCTTGAGCACCACGCCGCGTACGGTCCGCACGTTCTGCGTGACGTCCTCGCCGATCTTGCCGTCACCGCGCGTCGCACCGAGCACGAGGACACCTTGCTTGTAGGTGAGCTCGATCCCGAAGCCGTCGATCTTGGGCTCGATCGAGTAGGTCACGCTGTCCCCGTCGAGCCCCTTCTGCACGCGCTCGTGAAACTCGCGCAGATCGTCGGTGCCATACGTGTTGTCGAGCGACAGCATCGCGACCGGGCGCTCGACTTTCGGAAAGTCGGAGACGGGCGCATGGCCGACGCGCTTGGTCGGCGACCACGCAACGACCCAGTCGGGATGGGCCCGCTCGAGCTCGCGCAGCTTCTTCAGCTGCGTGTCGTACTCGACGTCGCTGATCGTCGGAGCCGCGTCGACGTAGTACCGGCGATCGTGCTCGCTCAGCTCGTCGACGAGCTTTTCATAGTCCTCCTTCGAGCCCCCACCACCGCTCGCGACCACCGGCTTCGCGCCGAACAGATCCATCTGCGCCATGACCGCCGCAGCATAACGGATCGTCGACCGCTTAGATCTCGTCGTCGTCGAGCATTGGCGCGTCCGTCGACTCCTCTTCGTCGTCGCCGTCGAGGTGCTGCGGCCGCGATCTGCCCTCGACGAAGGCGTCGAGCTCGATCGAATCACCCTCCTCCATCACGTCGCTCTCTGCGACGTCGTGGAGCACGGAGCCAGCCGCGATTTTCGGCGGCCGAGCCGGCAAACCTGTGTCGATCTCATCGAAGTCCTCGAGCGGCGCCTCGTCGTCGAGGTCGAGCTCGACTTCTTCGGGCTCGGTCGGACGACCCTCGAGCTTGCGCCCGATCAAGCAACCCGCCTTGACCGTGACCTGGAACGGCCGGTCACCGAAGTACGAATCGATCGCTTCCTTGATGTACCAGAAGACGTCCTGCATCTCCTGACCGCTTCCCGCGATCTCCTTCCACTCGGAGAGCGGGCCGTACTCGATCACGGGCGCGAAGAAGAATTCGCGCGAGCTCTTGAACAGCAGCGTGAACTCTTCCGCCTCGATCTCGCCGGCAAGATTCGCGCTCTTCATGCAGCGCTCCACGTGGTCGATGCTCGGGAACCGCGCGATGTGGCGGTCGAGGCGATCGAGCGCCTCGTGCTTGTCGTGCTTGATCAGCACCTCGCGATAGATATCGTTGAGCTCCTGGAACGTGCCGGCCAGCGGGATCGTGCAGCGGACTTCGCCGCCCTTCTTCGCGACGCGCACGAAGTCACGCAGCGCGACCTCGAGGCTCGGCATCTCCGACAGCCCGAGGTTGCACACGACGAGGTCATAGACGTCGTCGGCGAACGACAACTTGGGCACCGCGCTCTCGGTCCGGAAGAACACGCCCTTCTTGCCGAGCGGCCCGAGGTCCGCGATCTTGCGCCGCGCGACATCGAGCATCGCGCTCGACGCATCGATCGCGATCAGGCGCGATCCTTCGCTCATACGGCGCAGGATCTCGACGGTCGGATAGCCAGTGCCGCACGAGATGTCGAGCACCTGCCCCTTCGGCGGCACAGCGAGATTCCGCAGCAGCATCTTGCCGAAACGCGTGCCCCACACAGGCGCGATCTCGTCGTCGTAGATGCGCGCCAGCTTCTCGATCTTGAGCGTGCGCTTGGGCTGGACAGTCACGGGCTGGGTGTTAGCGCGTTGTAGATGTTCGGAATCATGACGGAAGCCGTCGACAAAGTCCACTGTCGACGAAATGCGCCCGTGATTACGGTTTCTTCACCGCCTGGTCACTGCTTCGGAACGTAGATCTCGCCGCCGCCTTGAGTGAACTCGGCGGACTTCGCGGCCATGCCAGCTTCCATCTCCTGCTTTGCGACGAGCTCGCGGACCTCGCCCGTGATCTTCATCGAACAGAACTTTGGACCACACATCGAGCAGAAGTGGGCGACCTTGGCACCGTCGGCGGGGAGGGTCTCGTCGTGGAAGTCCTTCGCCGTGTCGGGGTCGAGCGACAGGTTGAACTGATCGAGCCAGCGGAACTCGAACCGCGCCTTGGACAGCGCGTTGTCGCGCTCGATCGCGCCGGGGTGCCCCTTCGCGAGGTCGGCCGCGTGCGCCGCGATCTTGTAGGCGATGACCCCGTCCTTGACGTCGTCCTTGTTCGGCAGGCCGAGGTGCTCCTTCGGCGTGACGTAGCAGAGCATCGCCGTGCCGAACCAGCCGATCATCGCCGCGCCGATCGCGCTCGTGATGTGGTCGTAGCCCGGGGCGATGTCGGTCACGAGCGGACCGAGCGTGTAGAACGGCGCCTCCTTGCAGATCTTGAGCTGCAGGTCGACGTTCTCCTTGATCTTGTGCATCGGCACGTGGCCCGGGCCCTCGATCATCACCTGCACGTCGTGCTTCCAAGCAATGTCGGTAAGCTCGCCGAGCGTGTCGAGCTCCGCGAGCTGCGCGCGATCATTGGCGTCCGCCTGCGAGCCCGGACGCAGCCCGTCACCAAGCGAGAACGCGACGTCGTACTTCTTCATCACCTCGCAGATGCGCTCGAACTCGGTGTAGAGGAAGTTCTCCTTGTGGTGCGCGAGACACCACTTCGCCATGATCGAACCGCCACGCGACACGATGCCGGTGACACGGCTGGCGGTGTACGGGATGTACGCGAGGCGCACGCCGGCGTGGATCGTGAAGTAGTCGACGCCCTGCTCTGCTTGCTCGATCAACGTCTCGATGAAGATGTCGATGTTGAGCTTGTCGGGGTCGCCGTTGACCTTCTCGAGGCACTGATAGATCGGGACCGTGCCGATCGGCACCGGTGAGTTGCGGACGATCCACTCGCGGGTCGCGTGGATGTTGTCGCCGGTCGACAGGTCCATGACCGTGTCGGCGCCCCACTTGACCGCCCACCGCAGCTTGTCGACCTCCTCCGCGATCGTCGACGACACGGCGGAGTTGCCGATGTTCGCGTTGATCTTCACGAGGAAGTTT
>JAYVWH010000866.1:0-4118 GCA_043786265.1 Kofleriaceae bacterium
GAAGTGATCCGCGAGAGCGAGCGGTGCGGGGTGATCGTGGATCTCTCGCACATGAGTCACAAGAGCTACGCACAGGCGCTCGAGGTCGTGACGCGACCACCGATGGTCTCGCACACCGGCATCGCGAGCGTGCACGAACACTGGCGCAACATCGACGATGCTCAGATCCGCGCGGTCGCCGATCGCGGCGGATGCATCGGTGTGATCTTCGCGCGCAACTACCTCGGCGGAAAATCGATCGACTGCGTCGTCGACCACATCATGCACGTGCTCGACGTCGCCGGCGAGGATGTCGCCGCGCTCGGCAGTGACTTCGATGGCTTCGTGGTCCCGCCCGAGGGTCTCGAGGACATCGCCGCGATGCCGAATTTGACGGTCGCGCTGTCGCGTCGTGGCGTTGTTCCGCGCGTGCTCGAGAAGATCCTCAGCCACAACGTGCTGCGTGTTCTCGACGCGGTCCCCGCGTTTGGTACACTCGCAGCGTGATGCGGTTCGCGTTGCTCGCGGTTGTCCTCGCGGCCTGTCCAAAGGGCGGCGATAAACCCGTCCCAAAAGATCCCACCGGCTCGGGGTCGCAAGCACCGCCGCCCGTCGCGCACGACGACGCTGCGACCGTTGCCGAGCTCCCGCCTGCCCCGCCGCTGCCCGGTGTTCCGCAGGGCCTGCCCCCGGTCGCCGAGAATTCGAGGATCACCGCCGACGCAGTCGCATTCGGCGAGCTGCTGTTCTTCGATCCTCGACTGTCGGCGAGCGGGACCCGTGCCTGCGCTACCTGCCACGATCCCGCGCGCGGCTTCTCCGGCGGCATGGATGCCGCTGCCGACGGCAAGCCCAACGCGCGCAGGACGCCGACGCTCTACAACCTGGCGTGGGTCAAGAACCTCGGCTGGGACGGGCGCGTTCCCGGTGTGGCGGTGCTGCTACCCGCGCACATGAGCGGCCAACTCGACGCGCTCGACGCAGCGTCGACGCACATCGCCAACGTCCCGCTGTACGCGCAACACATCGCGCGCGTCGGTGGCGGGGCGTCCGGTGCCATCACGCAGGCGCTCGAGGCGTACGTGCTGACGCGCTACGAGGGCGACACACCGTGGGACTCGCTCGAGCGCACCGAGCGCACGCGGCCGGGCGCAGCCCCACCAAATCCGATCATGGCAGGCTACCGCCTGTTCGTCGGTAAGGCGCAGTGCGGCCAGTGCCACACGCCACCGCTCTACACGGACAACAGTTTTCACCGCGTCGTGAAGGACAGCTCTGGTGACAAGGGGCGTGGCCTCGTCGATCCCAAGCAGACCGGCGCGTTCCGGACACCGACGTTGCGCGGTGCGATGACCCGCGGGGCGTACTTCCACGACGGCAGCAAGGCGACAATCGACGCGGTGATCGCGCACTATCAGTCCGCTGAGGCAGCGGCGGTCAATTCGACCCTCCGCTCGATCAAGCTGTCGCCCGAGGAGGCGCGCGACCTCGGGATGTTCCTGAACATGCTGACGAACAATCGCCCGCCGGTTCAAAAGCCCGCATTGCCATGACGAAGATCCGGTAGAGTGCGCGCGCCATGTGGTGGCGTCGCGTTCGCTGGCTGTTGACGCTGATCGCGCTGTGCTCGATCGCGACCTGCCCGTCTGCGAAGCGCTCGTGCGTCGCGCGCAACCAGGCCCAGGAAGCGGACGACCTGCTCGACGTGCTCGGCGACAAGGTCGCGCAGGGGGTCGCCGCGACTGGCAAGGTCCCACCGACACCGGCCGGACCTTCGCCCGTGCCGTCGTGCTGCGACCAGGGTGGCACCTGCAAGGCCGACATGGCGACGTGGTCCGCACCTGGGTGGCGCGAGCTGCAGTTCTCCATCGACGGGGCCTATCGCTACACCTATCAGTACATCCCGGATCCGAGCGGACAGTCTGCGCTCGTCCGCGCAACCGGCGATCTCGACTGCAACGGTACACCGGCCATTTACGAGCTGAAGCTGACCGTGATGGGTGCGCTCGTACGCCGCGCCTGGCGTCGCCAGAAGCCGTACGAGTAGCGGTAAAACCGCATAAGATGCGGGCATGCGATTTGTCCTCGCCCTGCTCGTCTGCGCCGCGTGCGGCAAGAACACCGAGCCCCCGCCTCCAAGCAGCGGCTCGCCGAGCGAGCAGCCCGAGTCCGGTCCGAGCGGCAAGCGGCGCGGCAACAGCCCGCCGGCGGGGAATTCATCGGTCAACGAGCAGGCGCAAGCGATGTTCGCGACGGTGTGCGCGACGTGTCACGGCAGCGACGGCACCGGCAACGGTCCCGCCGCCGAGACGCTGAAGCCCAAACCGCGCAACTACACCGATGCTGCATGGCAGGCGAGCGTCACCGACGACGATCTGCGCAAGACGATCCTCAAGGGCGGCCAGGGCGTTGGCAAGAGCCCGATGATGCCGGGCAATCCGCAACTCGAGAGCCAGCCCGAGGTCCTCGACGGCCTGGTCAAGATCATCCGCAACTTCAAGAAGTGATGCG
Source organism: Kofleriaceae bacterium (assembly GCA_043786265.1). Lineage (GTDB taxonomy): Bacteria > Myxococcota_A > Polyangia > Haliangiales > Haliangiaceae > JABFXX01. Next base: position 2,491 of record JAYVWH010000866.1, read on the forward strand.
CGCACTCGCGACGAGCCCCGACGGGCAATGGGCGACTGTCCGCACGGGTCGCGATGTCGCGCTGCTTGCGGGTGGTGCGGGCGCCGCGCTCGCGAAGATCGAGCTCGACGGTGACGACGTCGATGTCGCGATGATCGGACCACCGAGCGTGCTGATCACCGTGTCGCGCGGCGACGCGGGCAACAAGATCATGATGTATCAGCCGCCCTACCTCGAGGCGGTCGCGCGGCTCGATCTCGAGATTCCGGCGAAGCTCGCGGCGATCACCGGCCCGCGATTCGCCGTGCTGTCGGCGGATTCGATGCACTGCATGGTGGTGCGCACTGCGCCGCGATCGCTCGCGACCCAGAAGCTCGAAGTCACCGGGCCGATCGAGTTCGTCGTCGGTCTCGAGCGCAACCAGCTGCTGCTGGGGCTGCACAAGAAGCTAGAAGTCTGGGACGCCGTCTCCGGACGCCCGCTGCTACGCCCGCAGTTTCAGCTGCCACCGGCGCCGCGCACGCTCGGCCCCGCAAACGGCCACCTGTGGGCGCTGCGCAACGGCAGCGAAGAGCTGTTCATCTACCGGCTCTCCGACGGACGGCCTTTCCGCCATCACGCTGGCGCGCCGATCCGCGAGGTGATCAGCCATCCGAGCTCGCCGCTGATCGTGCTCGTCACCGAACGCAACATCTCCAAGCTCCACTGCTTCACGCACACGATCACGCAGCTCGACGGGATCACGGGCACCCCAGTCGCGCTGGCGCAGATCGCGGTCGGCGAGGACATCACCTTGCTCGGCCTCGTGGCCGACAACGACGAGCCGTGGCGCATCGTGCTCGGCGGAAGCGGCGCACCGCTCGTGATGTCGATGGACACCGCGACGCCCGACGCGGAGCGCCCGCCGCAAATCGTGGAGACGCCCCGCGCCTCCGAGGCAACGGCCCCGATCCTGGAGACGCAGGCACGCGCGGGTGGCAAGCGATGGCGCGAAGCGCTCGCGACACTCGGCGCGGATCTCGCGCGCGGGGAATCGACACCCGAGCTGCCGATCGTCGCGATCGACAACGAGCTCGGTGACCTCGCGCATCGCCTCTCGCTGTCCAGCGCAGCACGTCGCGCGCTCGCGGCACTCTATGCACTGCACCTCGTCGGCGAAGCAGCGCCGTCGATCGCGCGGCTCGCCGCCGTGATCGGTGACTGGCCCGAAGCGCTCGGTCAGGGCGACCTTGGCGCGCTCGCGCTGATCAAGAAGCGCCACGGCACGGTGCGATTGCGTCGCGCCGTCACCGACCTGCTCGACGGCACGGCCCCCCGCTGGATCCGCATCACCGGCGGCGTCCCGACCAAGCCACGCGCCGGTGCGTGGCGCGTCGCGCGCGATAGCCGCACGCAGGCCGAGATCGAGGCCGCGCTCGTCGAGCAGCTCGGCCGGATCGCCGTCGTCGAAGGTCCCCTCGCACCGGCCCTGCTCGAAGCACGCATTCATGGCGCGACCGCCGTCGCGACAACGGTCAGCGGGGAGCGCCCGCGGCCGTGGCCGCGCGATGCCGGTCTCGTGCTCGTTCTCTACGGAACCCAGTCCTCGTGGGTCGCCGACGTGCCGACGCTACAGTAAACCTACAGTAAGCCTAGACCGCTTCAGCACG
>JAYVWH010000867.1:0-3936 GCA_043786265.1 Kofleriaceae bacterium
TGCCGATCCTCTACGAGAATCCGCGTGAGGTCGGTGCTGATCGCATCGTCAACGCGGTCGCCGCGTTCGAGGACCTCAAGTCGGGCTGCATCGTCGTCGATTTCGGGACGGCCACGACGTGGGATGTCGTGAACCCAAAGGGCGAATACCTCGGCGGCGTGATCGCGCCGGGCATCCAGATCTCGAGCGAGGCGCTGTACGAGCACGCCGCGAAGCTGCCCCGCGTCGAGCTCGCGCGGCCAGGCAAGGTCGTCGCCCGCAACACGATCCAGTCGATGCAGGCGGGCCTCGTCTACGGCTATGCTGGCATGGTCGACGCGCTCGTCGAGCGCATCCGCGCCGAGGTCGACTGGCCAGCGCGCTGCATCGCGACCGGCGGGCTCGCACCCCTGATCGCAACCGAGACCAAGACGATCGAGGCGACCGACGAGCTGCTGACGCTCAAGGGCCTCAAGATCCTCTATCAACGCAATCAGGCATAGGACGTCGTCGGATGGAACACACGCTGCTCGATCCCAGCTCTCTGTCGCCAGCCGTCCAGCGAGCGCTCGGCCCGGGCCCGGCTCGCATGATGGCGGCGCGCGGTATGGCACCGCTGACGCCGGGCGATCAGCTGACGGCGCTGTACCAGCTGTCCATCGATGCTGATCCGAACCTCGTCAATGCCGCGAGAGCGACCGCGATCGGGCTACCCGACAAGCTGCTCGTCGGTGCGTTGTCCGATCCAAATCTCGATGGCCGGGTGATCGATCTGTTCGCGCAGCTCGCCGGCGATCGGCCCGTCGCGTTCGACGCGATCGTGCAGAACCCCAAGGTCGACGACACGACCATCGCGACGCTCGCCGAGATGGGTGGCTCGCGCGAGATCGATCGCATCGCCGCGAACGAGAACCGCCTGCTGCGGCATCCGCAGATCATCTCGGCGATGTACATGAACCGCAAGGCGCGCATGTCGACGGTCGATCGCGTCGTCGAGCTTGCGGTGCGTCACAACGTCCGCGTGCCGGGGCTCGCCGCCTGGGACGAGATTGCCCGCGCGCTCCAGCACGAAAAGCCCGCCCCGAGCGCGGAGGTCGACACCCTGTTCGAGATCGCCGCCGACGCGGCGCAGGAAGACGACAGCCTGCTGACCAAGGGAGACAGCGACCGAATCGCCGACGAGAAGCAGGAGGCGCAGTTCGAGAAGGCGATCGCCGAGAAGACGAAGGGCGTCCCGATCGCCGAGCTCTCGGTGCCGGCGAAGATCCGCCTCGCGACGCTTGGTAACGCGTTCCAGCGCGGTGCGCTGATCCGTGACCCGCTCCGCGTCGTCTACATGGCGACGATCAAGTCGCCGGCCGTGACGGAGTTCGAGGCCCAGAACTACTCTGGCAATGCGAACCTTCCCGACGACGTGCTGCGATACATCGCCACCAAGCGCGAATGGACCAAGCTGTACGGAACGAAGTTCTCACTGTGCAAGAACCCCAAGACGCCGATCACCGAGGCCATGCGCCTGATGCCGTTCCTTCGCGAGAAGGATCTGACGATCCTGACCAAGAGCAAAGGCGTGGCATCGGCGGTCGTGGCGCAGGCGCGGAAGCTGCTGATGCAGCGTCGCGGCGGGACCGACAAGAAGTCATGAAACTCCGCAGCGCCTTTGGCGCCGCTGCGCGGGCCGGCAGTGCCGCCCCTTGCGATCGCCTGCTCGCGCGGCTCGGGCTCGTGCTCGTGAAACCGCGCGCCGCTCTCGCGGTCGCCGGCGATCGGGAGCACCCCGGCCGCTCGGGCTCCGATCTGCTGATCGCGATCCTCTTCGTCATCGTCATCACGCAGGCCCGCGGGCTGATCTCCGCCGTGTGGATCGGCATCGCGGTCGATCCGACGCTCGGTGTCCGCGCCGCGATCCAGTCGCTGACCGATGCGCTCGCGATCAACCTCGGTTTCCTCGTGATCGGCGCGCTCGTGATCTGGGCTGCGGCGGGACCACGTCGTGATCTCGGCCGCGCTTCAGACCTCGCATGCGTCGCGGTTTTACCGCTGCTGCTGGTCGACCTGGTCGCGACCGTCGTCGTGCTCGCGCTGCAGCTCGACGTCTCTCGCTCGCTGATGTCCGGGTTCTCGGTGCTCGCGTATGCGTGGACCGGTGCGCTGATCGCCCTGGCGGCGGTGGAAGCCCGACGCGCGTCTGTGGCGCCGGCGCCGCTTCCGCTCGCGCGCAAGGCCGGGTTCTGCCTCATCGCGGTCGCGCTCGCAGGCGTCGTCGTCCAGACGGTGTGGGTCGTGCGCTACCTCGATCGCATGCGGCCGGTGGTTACCGGCGACGTCGCCCCCGCCTTCGCGCTGCCGCGGATTGGCGCAAAGGGTGCGCTCGGCCCGCCATTTGCGCTGTCCGATGCGCGCGGCAAGGTCGTTGTCGTCGACTTCTGGGCGACCTGGTGCGGCCCGTGTCTGGCGGCGCTCCCGCGGCTGGAGGCGTTCGCCCGCAAGCACCCGGACGTGGTCGTCGTGACGATCAATATTGACGACCCGGTCGAGGCGCGCGCCGTCTTCGACGAGAAGGGCTACACGCTGAACCTCGTGATGGGGGATCCGCGGACGACCGACCGCTACGACGTCGGGCCGATCCCGCACACGGTCGTGATCGACAAGACCGGGGTGGTCCGGCGGGTCGCCCGCGGTGGCAAGATCGATCTGGAGCACGAAATCAGCCCGCTTTGAGGGGTGCAGATCCGGAAGTGGATATGCAAGCCGGCATCTGTTAACAGAGGTGGCATATGGCCAGCTTGGTCTGCGCCACCTGCAGAAAGCTCATTCCGCCCGGGACGAACGCGGTCCGTTGCACGGTCGCGTCCTGTAATACCGGCCGGATGAAGCTCCGGTTTTGCTCTGTGATCTGCTGGGAAAAGCACATCCCGACCGCACGGCACCGCAAGGCAGCCTACGTGGTCGAGGGCGCGCACACGCCCGAGACCTGACGCGGCGTTTTGCGAAGGAAATCGCGCACGTGGTATTTTTCACGTGTGCGGCTTGGGACCTGCCTCGCGCTCGAGCTCGCCCTGGTGGGTGGGGCCATCGGGGGCGTGTGGTTCGGCGTCGGTCACGCAATGGATCTCGCGGATGACTACGTCGGTACGCGCGAGGCATCAGCCGCAACGGCGACCACGCCGTACGGTTCGCTCGCGCGAATTCCCGCGAGCTACCTCGAGGTCCATGCGCCGCTGCCGCTACCAACCGTCTTCGATGCGCCCGACGACGCGCTGCTCGGACCGCTGGGCGCCGCTGCGGTCACCCGCGTCAAGCCGAACAAGGGCGGTACCTCGCTGTCGCTGCGCCTCGACTTCGCGAATGGGTCACGCGCGGCGTTCAAGCCGCAGCAGATCCATCTGCAGTCCGAACCGCGCCGCGAGATCGCCGCGTATCGCATCGATCGCTTGCTCGGCATCGGTCACGTCGCACCTGCGAAGCCCGCAAAGTTCACGGTCGCCGAGCTGGTCGCCGCGGCCGATCCGCAGCTGCGCACGGTGACGACGCAGCGGATTCTGAGCGAGACGCGCGCACACGATGGCAGCGTCAGCGGCTTCGTCGCGTGGTGGATCCCCGAGATTCGCGACGCGCGGATCGGGGACTACAACGTCGACTCATTCGAGGGCATGGACTTGTGGACCTCGTACCTGCGCGTCGGAGCAAAGGTCCCCGAATCGGCGCGCTCGCTCGTCGCGCAGCTGGCATCACTCGTGGTGTTCGATGTCGTCATCGACAACGCGGACCGCTGGAGCGGATCCAACGTCAAGGTCTCGCCCGATCGCTCCACGCTTTACTTCATGGACAACACGCTGTCGTTCTCCCAGTTCACGAAGGGACACGACAACAACCTGCGCCCGATGTATCGCATGCAGGTGTTCCCGCGCGCTCTCGTCGCGCGGCTGCGTGCGCTCACGCTCGAGTCGCTGACCG
>JAYVWH010000868.1:0-5136 GCA_043786265.1 Kofleriaceae bacterium
TGGGGCGAGACCGACACTCTCAAGCTGCTGCACTTTCACCTCGGCAGTCAGATCAGCGCGATCAAGAGCGTCAAGAACGCACTGCGTGAGGCGGGCCGCCTGTTCTGCGAGATGTACAAGCTCGGCGCAAAGGACCTGGCGTACATGGACGTCGGCGGCGGTCTCGGCGTCGACTACGACGGCTCGCAGACCAACTTCGCGTCGTCGATGAACTACACGGTGCAGGAGTACGCCAACGACGTCGTCTACGCGATCAAGGAGATCTGCGACGCCGACAACGTGCCGCATCCGAACATCGTCAGCGAGTCGGGCCGCGCGATTGCCGCGCACCACTCGGTGCTCGTCGTGAACGTCCTCGGTGTCACCGAGTTCAACACGCACGTGCCGGCCCAGATCGCCAAGCCGTCGCCGCCGCTGGTCACCAACATGTGGGAGACCTACCAGAGCGTCTCGGCGAAGAACATGCTCGAGAGCTATCACGACGCCGTCGAGTACAAGGATCAGGTCCTCCAGCTGTTCAACCTGGGCCACCTGTCGCTCGAACACCGCGTGCTGTGCGAGAACCTCTTCTGGGCGACCTGCGAGAAGGTCCTGATGCTCTCGCGCGGCCAAGCGCACGTGCCCGAGGAGCTCGAGGGCCTCGAGAAGGCGCTCAGCGACACGTACTTCTGCAACTTCTCGATGTTCCAGTCGGTGCCCGATGCGTGGGCCGTCGATCAGCTGTTCCCGATCTGCCCGATCCATCGGTTGACCGAGGAGCCGACGCGACGCGCGACACTCGCCGACATCACCTGTGACTCCGACGGCAAGATCGATTCGTTCATCGACCTGCGCGACGTCAAGCACGTGCTGGAGCTGCACCCCAAGCACGAAGGCCAAGACTACTACCTCGGCATCTTCCTCGTTGGGGCGTACCAGGAGATCCTCGGCGATCTGCACAACCTGTTCGGTGACACCAACACCGTGCACGTGCAGCTGTCGCCCGATGGCGATTACGACGTCAAGGAAGTCGTCGCGGGTGACACCGTGTCCGAGGTCCTGCAGTTCGTCGACTACTCGCCGTCCGATCTGCTCGGCCGCATGCGTAACAACGTAGAGGCAGCGCTGCGCAAGAAGCTGATGACGATCGAGGAGTCGCGGACCCTGATCAACCGGTTCCGCGAGGGCATGATGGGCTACACGTACCTCGATCGCGAGTGATGGCGAGCTCGAGCGCGTACTTCCGGCGGGTGTCATCGAGGCTCGTCGACGCGCTGCTCGCCGATCCCGCGCGCATCAAGCGCGTCCTGTTCCCGTCGTCGAGCGAGACCGTGATCGACGACGAGGTGTTGATCATCTACCTCGGTTAGCGTGCGATGCTCGCGGCGTGATCCGACTCCGTGCCGCGACGACCGCCGATGTGGGTGCCCTGTTGCCGCGCACACGTGCCCTCAACGACCATGAGGGCATCAGCGTCAGCGACGCGGATCTCGAGACCGCGCTGCGGCGGCTGCTCGCCGACCCGAACCTCGGTGGTGTGTGGCTAATAGAGGATAGTGAGAGCGCGCTCGGCTACGCGATCGTGACGTTTGGGTACGACCTCGAGTTCGCGGGTCGTGATGCGTGGCTCACGGAGATCTGGGTCGACGACGATGCACGCGGACGCGGCACCGCCCGTGCTGCGCTGGGGCTCCTCGAGGTCGAGCTCGCGGCGCACGGCGTGCGTGCGCTGCACTTGCAGGTGCGGCCCGAGAATCCGGCGCTGCGCCTCTACGAGCGGGCGGGATTCTCACGGTCACCAAGGCTGATCATGACGCGCCGACTTTGATACATACGATGTATGGCGAACCACGGCTGGTCAGCGAACATCGAAGCAGCGACGACGGACAACTCGACCTTTCGGACGGTGCTGTTCACCGGCAAGCACATGCAGCTCACTGTGATGAGCATCGGTCCCGGCGAGGAGATCGGGCTCGAGGTCCACGGCCATATCGATCAATTTCTGCGCGTCGAGGCCGGCAGCGCGAAGGTCGTGATGGGGCCTACGAAGGACAAGCTCGACGAGACCCACGAGCTCAGTGATGACTGGGCCGTGATCGTTCCCGCGGGCACCTGGCACAACGTGATCAACACCGGCAGCACCCCGCTCAAGCTGTACTCGATCTACACGCCGCCCGAGCATCCGCCCGAGACCGTGCATCGCACGAAGGCCGACGCGGACGCCGCCGAAGCCGAACACCATCACTGAGGCGCGAGCACGACCGCGAGGCGTGCGCCCATGCTGACGCTGTCGAGGGCGTTGCGGCGACTCATTGGCCATATGGGGCTGGCGAGAACTGCGCCCCCGCCGGCACGGAGCCGCGCACGACGACGAGCCCGTGACCGCCACCGCCGCCACCGCCGCCGCCACCGACGCCGGGAGAACTTCCAGCCAGTGCGAGGCTGGTGCCGGCCGCGCCCGCACCACCGGGGCCGCCGTGCGTCCCTCCTTCGTTCTGGCCGCCCATCGCCGGCACCAGGTAATTGCTCGTGGAACCGTCCGCTCCTGTAAACGCGCTGCAGCAGTCACCGCCACCGCCACCGCCGCCGCCGTTGGCCGCGACGATGCCGTCCGTCATGATTTCCGGAGCATCGAACACCACCATCCCGCCGCTGCCACCGCCGCCGCCTGCGCCGCGGTTCTGTGTGCTGTCCATCGGATTGCCGCGCCCACCGCCCGCACCCGAAGCGAACACCGCACCCGTCGAGGTCGTCACGATCTTTCCTTTCGTGAGCAAGGCGACTGCACCGCCAGATGCTCCACCATAGCCGCCACTCCCCACCGCGTTGCCAGCACCACCAGCCCCTCCCTTGCAGCCGCCGCGGAGCACGCTGGTATCGGAGATCGGCGCGAGTGCGGAAGCGCCGAGACCTGCCGCGTCCCCACCGTCGCCACCGGAAGTGCCGAAGCTGCCACCGGCTCCACCGCCACCACCCTGATCGGCAGTCTGACCGTCGGCTGGCGCACAAGCGGCGTTGGCGCCCGCACCCATCGTGCTGCCCGTCGTATGGCTCGACAGATCGAGCACGCCTTGAACCATGATTTGCGTTTGCGCCACGAAGACGAGCGGCCGGATGCCAGTCGCCGTGACATCGCCGATCGTGATCGTCGTGCCGGCGATCACGCACAAGTCCGGGCCATTGGCCTGCGTGTACACCGCGCAGCGCGGATCGGTGGTGGTGTCGATCGCGCCGACGAGCGCGACGCTCGCGACCGGAAGGGCTGTGAGGCAGACCTGCGGTGCGCTTCCGAAACAGGTGTCCGGAACATCGGGTGGAGCGTCAGCAACCTCGAGCGCTGCGTCGGCGCGCAGTTGCGGGTCGTCGAGGCCAAACACGGCTCGACACCCGGTCACCGCCAGCAATGCAACCAGCCCCCGCTGCATACACCCACGCTATCACGCCTGACGGCTGGCACAGGCGCTGCAAATTCCTCGAGCATGACCACGACCGCCCTCGACATTGCACGCCGTTACGTGATCGAGGTCCTCGAGGAGGCGAACGTTGATGTGCTCCTTGGCCTCGTCTCGGAGGATGTCGTGCGTCGAGGTCCCATGGGCGAGGTGAGCGGCCTTGACGCACTGGCCACCCAGATCCAGGACGATCGCTTCAGCGACGTCTGCATCGTGATCGATGACATCATCGCGACCGACGAACAGGCAGTGATCCAGTACACGTGGTACGCGGTGCATCGCGGTGAGCTGTTCAACATCGCGCCCACCGATCGCCACATCCAGCTCCCGGTCGTCGAGGTCCTGCGGATCGAGAACGAGCGCATCATCGAGTCAGACGTCTCGTTCGACGTCTATTCGCTGTTCGAACAGCTCGGCATGCTGCCGCGCTTCGAGCAGCTCGCGCCGCCGCGCGTGACGCGTCCAGTGCTGCGGCTCGTGCGCTAGGTCTCCTGAGCGTCCCGCAAGCTTCGGGTCGTTCGGGAACTGTCACGAGCTCGCAGGTGCAAGCAGCGGCCGCGCAGTACCACCGTAGGCGCGCGCCATCTTGCGGCCGAGCTCGCGGATACCTGCGAGCGCTTGATCGCCGTCCTGGAAGACGCGAGGGCGCCGTTAGCCTAGCGACAGCGGCTTGTCGGGACCGATCGCGAACCGCTTCTGCCACCAGTCCACGTCGTGCCACGCACCGAGCTTCCAGCCGGCATCGGCGAAGGTTCCCACGTGGTCGAAGCCAAACTTCTTGTGCAGACCGATGCTCTGGTGGTTCGGCAGCGTGATGCCGGCGACCGCCGAGCGGAAGCCACGCATGCGCAGGTCCCCGAGCAGCTGCTCGTAGAGCGCCGTACCAGTCCCACGCCCCTGCGCACTCGCATCGACGTAGAGGCCGACCTCCGCGGTCCATGCATACGCGGAGCGCTCGCGCCAGACGGTCGACTTCGCGTAGCCAACGATCAACTCCGCGCCGCCTTCGGCGCCGCTGCGCGGGGCGGCAGAGCCACCCCTTGCGATCGTCACATCATCGGCGACGAACCACGGATGGTGCGCCTGGTGACGCTCCCACATCGACTGCAGCTCCTCGGCGGTCACCGGTTCGTACGCGAAGTGGGCCGGCGACGTCTCGATGTAGTGGTTCGTGATCGACGCGATCGCTGCGAAGTCGTCGACACGCGCCGGCCGGATCTTCATGTGGCAGATCCTACACGGTGTATCCTCGCTCGCGATGCGCACCACGCTCTTCGCCCTGCTCGTCCTCGCCGCCGCGTGCAGCAAGAAATCATCCGCGCCGCCAGCGCCGAACTGCTCGCAGCTCACCGATCACGTCCTCGAGATCATGAAGACCGGGCTCACAGGCCACGGTGGGATCGAGATGGGCAATCGCAAGCAGATGGTCGATCAGTGCGAAGCCCGCGGGCTTGGCCCTGCGCAGCGCACGTGCATGATGGCCGCGAAGGATGTCACCCGGCTCGCAGCGTGCTCGAGCCCTCCGCCCGCAGCCGCGACGCCCGCGCCCGTGGGCAGCGATCAGCCACCCGCGCCACCGGCGCCCTGAGAGCGGTTTGCGTGGTACGAAACCGCCATGCATGACGCGATCGTCCACGTCCCGGATCCCGTCAACGAGCCGATCTTTTCGTACGCGCCGGGAAGTGCCGAGAAGGCGCGGCTGAAG
>JAYVWH010000869.1:0-1744 GCA_043786265.1 Kofleriaceae bacterium
CGGCTCGGTATAGATTTCGATGCGGTCGACGCCGGTCGCGGCGACCGCCGGCATCATCCCGGGGTTCGGATCGACGAACACCGCGGTGCGCACGCCCACGGCCTTCAAGCGCTTCACGATCGGCGCGATGACGCCGTGATCGCGCGGCAGGTCCCAGCCGTGGTCGCTCGTGATCTCACCGGGCTTGACCGGCACGAGCGTGAACTGCGTGACGACCAGCTCCTCGGCAAGCGCGACAAGCTCGTCGCGAGCGTCACCCTCGAGGTTGAACTCCGCGCCGCGCTCCTTGCACAGCTTCCGCAGCACCCGGACATCCTCGATCCGCGTGTGGCGGTTGTCCGCGCGCCAGTGCAGCGTCAGCCCGTACGCGCCATTGTCGAGACAGGCGATACCGGCGACCTCGGGCGATGGATTGCGCCCCCCGCGTGAGTTACGCAGGAGCGCGACCTTGTTGAGGTTCACCGAGAGGTTGATCGCCACGCGCGGGTCTTACCGCAGTTGTGGCCACCGCGGGCGTTGGATCGCAAGCCCCAGCTTGGGCTCACTCGGTGCGGCGATAGCAGCCGCTGAGGGGCTCGACGACCGCGGCACCGCCGCAGTAGTCCATGTCGCGCAAATCCGTCAGATGGAACCGCCACACCCCACCACCCTGGACCTCGAGCCTGCCGGACAGGCTGCTCGCGGTAGCGCAGTTGCCGACGTCGAGGCCAGTAGAGAGTTGTACGTTGCCGGTGGCGTCGACGGTGTCACCCGCGACCGCGAGCTTGATGAACTCGACATGTACCTTGTCGGGGCCGGTGCCGCCGATATCGAGCGTGCCTCTGCGCGTACCGCCGAGCGCATCGACGAACGCGAAGTTCGTGATGGCCACCCGCTGATCGAGCGCGCCTTGAATGATGTGAAGCTCGCCACGCGCGCAATCGTCGGGAGCATCGATCGCATCAGCGCCACAACCGGCAGCAACGACAATGAACAGGCAAGCGTCACGCATGCCCCATCGTAACACCGTGCTCAGGGAGCGAGCAGCGCGGCAGCGAGCTCGAGGCCCACGCTGACTGCGCGATCGTGATCCTCGATCGGAACGATCTTACCTACATCACCGGTGAAGCCGATGTAGAGCACCGGCTCGACTGTTCCGCCCGTGCTCGGATCCGGGTCGATGCCGAGTAGCTCGGCCATGCGATACGACGCCTCCCCGATGATGCCCACCGGACCGATATCACCGGCGACGCCGTACTGCACCTGATCGCCATAAACGACCGCGAACACCGAGCCCATCGCGAGACCCGACGCGCGGTAGTCCCAGCGCGTGCTCTTGCCGGGGACCACGACGTACGGCAGCGCGGCAGCATCGAGCGCAGCGCCCATCGAGTCCGTCGCCGCGGTCTGGTTCTGATAAGCGCCATCTGTCTGCAGATTGCACTGCGCCGTCATCTTGCCGTCGCAGTCGACGTCGAGATCCGAGGTCCATGCGACCGCGCCTGGGAAACCGCAGATCGAGACCGTCTCGGGCCCGCCGCTGTCGGTCGCGTACGACCCACCGATCACCATCGCACAGCCGGCGAGACGCTCGCGCAGCGCTTGTGCCGTCGGGGTCACAGCGACGGCGACATCGGGCATCGCGTCGACGTCAGTGCCATCGCTGCTGCTTCCGCCGCACGCGACAACCAGCGCGAGCCCGAGCGCATGGCACCTCACGCGCCAGTCGTATCACAGCGATGGGTTCAGAAGGCGACGGCGGTGC
>JAYVWH010000870.1:0-5942 GCA_043786265.1 Kofleriaceae bacterium
CGAGTCGGACCTTGGTGATGTGATAGACGTTGCCGAGATGCTTCTTCTCCTCGTCCGTGAACGGGTTCAGCGTCTCGCCCCCCGAGAGGATCTTCACCCGGCACAGCCCGCACGTGCCCTTGCCGACGCACGCGGTATCGATGCCCGCCGCCAGCTTCGCGCCGGCTTCGAACAGCGTGCTCCCTGCGGGCACCTCGACCGTGCGCGCATCGCCGTCGACGTGGATCGTCACCGTGGGCATAACGAACGCAGATGCTCGAGCAACGCATCGAAATCGGCAGGCTCGATCAGCGGGTTCATGATCGCGCTGCGCAGCCAGTACGCACCATCGAGCTGCGTACCGACGATGTAGAACTGCCCGTCCTCGACCACGCGCTGGCGCAACGCCTTGTTGTGCGCATCGAGCGCTGCGCCAGTCATGCCGCGCGGCTTGTGGCGATAACAGACGATGTTGCACTCGGGAACGAGCGCGAGCTCGAAGTCGTCGGCGCGCTCGATCCGATTCGCGAGCTCGGCTGCGAGCAGAATCAGCCGTTCGACGACATCGCCGAACCAGTCCTCCCCGTGCGCGCGCAGCGCCGACCAGACCTCGATCGCCATCATGCGCTTGGTGCACTCCAATGTTCGCGTGCCGAGGTCCCACCACGTCTCGTCGCGCGCGCCGTCGAACAGGTAGCTCGCTTGCTGCGCGAATGCGTCGTAAGCGTGCCCGCCCTGGCGGAACAGGACGGCAGTCACGAGCGCCGGCATCATCATCATCTTGTGCGCGTCCCATACGACCGAGTCCGCATGCTCGATACCGGCGAGCTTGTGACGGTGACCGCGTGACAGCGAGAGGCTGCCACCATGCGCCGCGTCGACGTGCAGCCACAGGTCGTGATCGTGCGCGACCTGCGCGAGCTCGTCGATCGGATCGAATGCGCCCGTCGCCGTCGAGCCCGCGGCCGCGATGATGCCGACCACTTTGCGACCCTGCGAAATCTTGAGAACGCCCTCGACCGCCGCCGCACCCATGCGGTGCCGCGCATCGAGCGGCGCGACGATCGTGCCGCCATCGCCCCACCCCATCACTCGCAGCGTGCGCGCGATCGAGTAATGCGCATCAGCGCCGACGACGACCGCGAGCGGCGGTCCCGCGTGCGCGCCCTGCTTCCACACGTTGAAGCCAGAGTGCGCCTGTCGCATCGCGAGCAGCGCGGTCAGATTGCCGAGCGAGCCGCCCGACGTCAGCACGCCACCGGAACGCTCGCCGTAGCCGAGCTTGCTGCACATCCAGCGGATGACCTGCATCTCGATCGGGACCGACGCGGGGCCCATCTCGTAGACGGCCATGCCGTTGTTGAGCACCGCGCTCACGAGCTCGGCGAGCGTGGCGCCCGGAAGCGGAGGCGGCACCTGGTGCGCCATGACGTGCGGGTGCGCGAGTGCGGTCGACGCTGCCATCACGCGGCGCATGTCATCGGCAAGCGACCCCGGGGGAACATTGGCCCAGTCGGTCACCGCATCGTCGGGGGACCGCCACGGCAGCGCCTGCCCCCCGCGGGCATGCCAGCGTGCGAGCGCATCGGCGATCGCATCGATGACCTCGTGTCCCTCCGTACGGAACCGCTCGGGGTCGTACGCATCCCGGATCTTGTCGACCGACGGCGGCACGCTGGGCATCGGCAGGCAGAGTATCCTGCCGGCATGGCGCTTCAGATCGGCATGGTGCTGTTTCCTATGCGGAGCGGCGCGAGCAGTTTGTCCGGCTCAGAGGATCGGATTGATGATCTTGACGTCGCTGCCGCCGACGAACGCGTAGCTGCCGACGTTGTAATAGCCATAGACCGACAGGCCGAACGGCTTGTCGCCGGTGACCATGTGGTGGCCTTCCGTCGCGGGACACGTGATCTGCTCGTACTCGACGCCAGCGACGGTGCCGATCGGCGCGTAGACGCAGCCCGACTGCTCGATCATGCCGAGCGGGACCCCATCGAGCGTGACCATGCCCGCCTTTGGCTTCGCGAACACGATGTAGTTCGACGTGAACGTCGCGGGGATCTGGAACACGTAGTCCTTGCGGAACTGCTCGGCGGCCGGGTGCAGCAGCTGGCTCGGATCGCCGGTCCAGCCCTGCTTGATGAACTGCTGCGACACAAGGTACGACGACACTTCGATCGCGTTGCTCGCCTTGAGCGCGAAGCCCGAGGTCGAAGCGAACGTCCGTTGCTGGCGTGCGGCCAGCGTGAACGTGTCGTTGGGCGGCGGCAGGTTCGTCGTGATGAGCGTGTTGTCGACGGTGGCGACCACGCGGAAGATGTCCGGCTCCTTCCACGACGGATCGGTCGAGCGGAGCGGACTGCGCGCGATCGCGAACTCCTTGCCCAGAGCGGTGACGGGCAGCAGCTGCTCCTCGAGGTGGTCGGTGCAGCAGATGTCGTCTTGCATGTCGTCCCAGTCGGGCGGGTACTGGACGTTCTCGGCGCCGCCGAAGCCGATGCCGCGCTCACCCGAGGTGAAGACGATGATCGGCTTGTCGGAGTGAACCTGGCTGCCCGTGAAGTCGCCGTTCTGGCCCGACATCGCACACGCGAATGCGTTGCTGTTCTTCGGCTGATCGCTCTCGAGATTTGCGACGGTGTAGCGCGACAGCTTGAACGTCAACGTCCCGCCCTTGGGAGTCTGCGCGATCGCGATGCCGGAATCGCCGCCAGACGGTGCGATCGGGTGTGTCGGAACCACGGTGATCGTGGTGTCGTCCGCCGTTGCCAGGATCGTGATCGCACCGTGATCGGGGATGCTGTCCTGCGCGGGGAGCCCGGCGATGCCGCACGGGTTCGCCGTGCTGTAGCCGATGATCACGTAGTCCATGCCGACGGCCGTGGTCGGGATCAGCGTCGAGGCGTCGTTGCTGAACGCCTGGATGATCGGATTGAACTGGTACACGACGACCGGACCGCTCGAGATCACGTGATAGCCGTGCGGCGACACGAACGTTCCGGATCCCGAGTTCCTCGCGTACGTCCCGTTCTGGCCCATCGCGCCGTCGACCTCGCGCTGCGGCAAGTCGATGCGAGACGTGCTGAGGGGTTGCACGGTGACCGCTGCGACCGCTTGCTCGTTCATCGAGTCGCCGACGCGCCCGATGTTCTTGGTCACAGTGATCTGCACCGCGTAGTCGTTATTGTTCGCGGCCACGATCGCGAACTGTTGCGCCGCCGCGTCGTTGCTCACACCAAACGTGTTGACCGCTTCGTTGTCGAGATCGGCCGCCCAGAAGTCACAGCCGAGATTCGAAGGATCGTCCGCCGCCGCCTGACACGGCGTCTTGCACTGCCCACCGGAGCAAACGCTATCGGCGGCGCACTGCTCGACCTTCATGCCGCCGGTGCCATCCTTGTTGCAGCGCCAGACCTCGTTGTCAGATGCCCCGTCACAGTAGAGGCCCTCGGGCGGACACACGACGCAGCCACTGTTCGGGTCACACGTCTGCCCTTCGGCACACGTCACCGGCTCGCTGTACACGCCGTTGTTACACTCCTGAAAACCAAGTGCCGAACAGATGCCCGGGCAGTTACCGCCGTTGTCGCGCCCATCAGGGCCGCACGCGGCGAACAGTAACAATGCTGAAACCAGCAGCCAATTGATCGCCCTCATCGCGAGCGAACGTCATCCAGTTACACGAGCCACGTCAACATCGAACTTCGATTCGCACTTCTTGTGCATCGTCATGCACACGACGATCGTCGTCAGGTTCACGCCTGGTCGGGCGCTTCGCTGTCACCGGCGACATCGACGATCGTGCGATCGGCGAACGCGCACCAGGCGAGGAGCTCGAGGAGGTAACCCTCCGCAGCTCGCATCTCACCTGCGGCCACGGACAGCGACGCCATCCACGAAAGGGTACGTGCGCGTGGACGGAGGTCCTGTTCGAGCTCCGTGTTCAGGTTCGTTGACATGCTCATGATGGAAACCTGTTCTTCAACGACTGGGCCAAAAGTCGTCGAGAACGGGTGCTCGCCAAGTGCCCGCAAACCCACGAACGAAAGCGTGCGCTCGTGCGCACCCCACAAAGCCGCTACATCGCTACGGCGCAACCGCACGACCGGGAACTAGTTCGGTGCGCGGCTTCGCCGCGTCATTTTCCCCTACCTCGGCCCCAACCCGTAGAGCCCGGATCATTTTTGAGATGGGCTCTAGTGCGCGAGAACGGCGGAGGGCGAGCACGGTCTCGATGCGCTCTGGGCGCCCCCAATCGCTCCACTCGACACCTTCGAGCGTCATCGCGGCGAGACGCTTCGGAGCGCGCTCGAGCATGTCGCGCGAGAAGCTGACGGGTAGATATGCACGGTAGATGTACTCGATCGCGTCATCCTCGTCGGGCGTACCGACGAGCGGCACGAACGATTCGAGGATATCGATGAGACGCGGATCGGTCGCGCGTCCCAGCTCCCACAGTGCCTCCACGGTTCCGCACGTGACCATCGTGTTCCACAGTGCGCCCTGTGCATTCAGCTCGCTCGCGAGCGCGACCGACGGTTTCTCGACGAAGCCAGTCACTTGCTTGACACTGGGCACCTCGGTCAGCGGCGCGCCGAGGCTGACGTAGCCGAGCTCGGGATCGGGCTCGGTCGGCGTTGCGCCGAGGAGCACCACCTTGTCGCGCATGCGTGCGGCGACGCCACGTGCGGCGCGCACCTGCTCCACATATTTGCCGGACGGCGCGACGTAGTGGTCCGTCGGCGTGATCGTGATGATTGCGTTCGGCGTCCACCGCTTGATCATCGCGATCGCGACGTAGAGCGCCATGCCGGTGTCGCGCGAGGACGGCTGGCGGAACGTGTGATCACAGAGCCCGCTCAGCTGCGGCGTGGCGATCTCCTCGTGGTGCGTCCCGATCACGGTGAGCGTCCGCGACGTGGGCGTCAGCTTGTTCATCCGGTCGAGCGTGTGCTGCAGCATCGAGCGGGATCCGAGGAGGCAGCAATACTGCTTCGGGATCCGCCGACCGAACCGACGTTGGACGTAATTTTGTAAGCGCATGCCATCACCGCCCGCGAGCGCGAGTGTCCAGTCGAGATGAACAGCGTCACTCTCCACAGGTTTGGTGACGGAGGTGCGCAGGCGGCGGTCGTCGACGAGCATCGGGACGCGCAGATGCGCGATTCATGCCTGCGACACCGGGACGTGTGCATGCGAAATAGCGCTCGGACGTCGGGTACTTGCACGTCAAACGATCTCTGTCGACCCGCGGGAGCGTGCGCGAGCGCACGGGCGCGCGTCGTCGCGCATACATTTAATCCGAGCCTCCAAGCGGAGATCGGCGTTCACCTGCGGCTGGATGCTGCGCGCGCCGGATCAACTGCGGGCCTAGCGAGCGTGCGCATCCACTGGATCCAGGCGACGGCGGGAGAGATCGCCGAGTCCGTGCTGCCAGCGACCGACGCCGGGATCCATTTTGGAGATGGGCTCTAATCGCGGCCGGGGTTCGAGAGGCCGAGGCGGTGCAGCATCTTGTGGATCGACATGCGGTCGATGCCAGCCGCGCGTGCCGCGGCCGAGATGTTGCCGTCGTGCTGCGCGAGGAGGCGTGAGATATAGCGCCGCTCGAACTCGCTGATCACGTCCTGCTTCGCGTTCTTGAACGGGATCGAAACGTCCACCGGAACGGTCATCGTGGCGTCGGTCGATGTCGCGGTCTGTGACGGGGTGACGGTGATCGACGGCTCCTGCTTTGCGGCGGGTGCAGGCGAGCGGCGCAGCGAATCCTCGGTGTCGGGGGCCTCGGCGAGCAAGACGGCTCGCTCGATCACGTTGCGCAGCTCGCGCACGTTGCCCGGCCAATCGTGCTTCATCATGAGGTCGATCGTCTCTTGTGCAATCGACGCCGTCTCGCCACCGGGCGTGGTGGTAATGATGTGCTCGATCAGCAGGGGCAGATCATCCTTGCGCTCGCGCAGCGG
>JAYVWH010000871.1:0-3179 GCA_043786265.1 Kofleriaceae bacterium
GTTCGTCGCGGCAAGGGCGTGCGTATCCGTGGTGGCACGGCGCGCGCGTACTACATCGGCATCGAGAGCGCGATGCCCGCGATTCCCGGCTTCGCACCGCCGGTCAAAGCGCTGTGCGTCGCGCCGCAAGGTCTCGAGGAAGGCTCCACCGTCGAGCTACCCGATGACGAGCTCGGTCTCGTCGTCGGCGAGATGTCGGCATTTCGGTTCTTCGCCGCGGCAACGCGAAAGGACGACGCGGCCGGCGTGCTCGTCGATGCAGCGGCCGAGGGCATGGTCGAGCTCGATCCCGTCGAGAAGCTCGTCGCCGCCGAGGGCGAGCGCAAGGCCGGTGAGATGGTGCCCGTGCGTCTCGAATCACACGTCACCGAGGTCGGCACGCTCGAGCTGTGGTGCGTGGCGCGCGACGGTCACGGCCGCTGGAAGCTCGAGTACTCGGTCCGCGAGCGCGACTGACCTCCGTAACGTTGTAGGCTGCGGCATGGCCTCCGCTCTCGACACGATCGCGCACGTCGTTCTGCCAAATCTGATGAAGCTCAAGGGCGCTTCGACGCTCGTGAGCGCGATGGAGCGTCGAGAGAGCGCACTGTTTGCCCACGTGTGGACGCAGACCGGCGTCGAGCACACGCCGCAGGTGATCGCGAAGGAGAAGGACCAAGGCGGCAACGGCGTGTGGCGCTTCGGCGTGCTGTCTTTGCCCAAGCCGAACGAAATGGGCGAGGCATATATGTGCGTGTTCGTCGCGAAGAAGAACGACAACGCGACTACGCGCTACTTCACGCTCGAGCACGACTACGTGCTGGCGACGAAGTCGACGCGGACGTACATCGCCGAGAAGGATGGCCAGCGCTTCACCAAGCATGGCGACGGCCCGCCGGTCACCGGTGACTTCCAGGTCGATGCGACTGCGTTCGTCGATGCGGTGATGGAAGTGATCTCGCCGACCAAGGTCAACCCGAACCGCTCGTACTGAAGGCTTACCACTGGCCAGCGAGCCCGACGAGCAAGCCGGCGCTGTCTCTCAGCGGTCCCGCTGTCACCGTCCATGTCGCTGCGCGCTCGCGCTCGAGATGCCACGTGCCGCGCGGCATCGTGTAGTTGGCGAGCAGGCCAATCGGATAACCGACGGCGATCGACAGCAACGCCTTGCCGCCGGTGTCGTACTTCCAGATGTACGCGGCGCCCCCGAGGTTGACGAGCAGCGCTCCGACGTGGCCGAGCCAGAACATGCTGCGCTCGGCCTTCGCGACCTTTCGGATCTCCTTGTGCAGCATCGCGAGGTCCACGCACGCATCGCCGGTGGCATCGGGGACGTGGATCCGCAGCGGCATGAACCACCGCGCGAGCGCGCCGAGCGCCGACTTGCCGCCGCTCGCATAGAGGCCGATCTTCAGCGCTGGAAACGGATCGGCCAGCGCGACCGCGCCCGAGCCGACCGCGGCGACCGTGAACGACACCCGCCATGCGAGGTTCCACGCGCTGGCCTTGTGCCGCTGCGCGACGAGGTGCTCGCGCAACGCGACGGCCTCGGCCGGATCGCAGTCGGCCGCGTAGGCAGACCGCGCCAGAAGGGCGAGAGCCAGGACCACGCGGACGAGCACGCCCCATCGTACCGCGTGGTATGACCGCGCCGTGGCCGCGCGGTATCTGATCGGCATCGACCTCGGCACCACCAACTCCGCGGTGGCCTACGTCGATACCGCGGCCGCCGACTCGCGCGTCCGCGTGTTCGAGGTCGAACAGCTCGTCGCGCCCGGCGAGGTCGCGCCGCGCCGCCAGCTGCCATCGTTCGTGTACCTCGCAAGCGACATCGATCTCGCACCGCAGGAGACCGCCCTGCCCTGGCGCCCAGCCCCGCCGAAGGTGGCCGATCCGCAGGGTGCCCCGGTCTCGAACGCGTTGCGGCCCGTCGTCGGCGAGCTCGCGCGTGGTCAGGGTGCGCGCATGGCGTCGCGCATGATCGCGTCGGCGAAGTCGTGGCTGTGTCACCCGGGTGTCGACCGCCAGGCCGCGATCCTTCCATGGGGCGATAACGACGGCCCCAAGCTGTCACCGATCAACGCGCAAGCGCAGGTGCTCCGTCACATCCGCGAAGCGTGGGACTACAAGTATCCCGACACGCCGTTCGAGGAGCAGGAAGTGCTCGTCACGGTGCCCGCCTCGTTCGACGAGGCCGCGCGCGAGCTGACGCTACAGGCCGCGACCGCTGCCGGCTATCCGCCCGTCGTGCTCCTCGAAGAGCCGCAGGCCGCGTTCTACGCGTGGATCGACGGCGCTCGCGACATTTCGAAGTCGCTCAAGGCCGGCGAGCGCGTGCTCGTGTTCGACGTCGGCGGCGGCACCACGGACTTCACGCTGATCGAGGTCGACGCCGGCGGTGATGGCTTCACGCGCACCGCGGTCGGCGATCACCTGCTGCTCGGCGGTGACAACCTCGATCTCACGCTCGCGAAGATCGTCGAGCAGCGCGTCGTGCAGCGCACCGGCAAGAAGCTCGACGCACTACAGTGGCACGGCCTCGTTCACGCGTGCCGGCTCGCGAAGGAAACGCTGCTCGGCGACAACCCGCCCGAGACCGCGCCGATCGTCGTGCAGAGCCGCGGCGCGAAGCTGATCGGCGGCACCGTCCGTGACGAGATCGCGCGCGCCGAGCTGCACACGATCCTGTTCGACGGCTTCTTTCCGCTCGTCGCGAAAGACGCGCAGCTCGCGCGTGGCCGCTCGGGCCTGCAGGAGTTCGGTCTGCCCTACGCAGCGGATCCTGCGATGACGCGCCACCTCGCGACGTTCCTCGAGCGTCACGCGGCGGGAAAGGTCGATGCCATCCTGTTCAACGGTGGTGCGATGACGCCGGCATCGCTACGCCAGCGAGTGCTCGACCAGATCGCGCAGTGGCAAGGCACGCCACCGCGCGAGCTGCCGTCACAGATGCCCGAGCTCGCCGTCGCCCAGGGCGCCGCGTACTACGGCCTCGTTCGCCGCGGCCTCGCCACTAGGATCAAGGGTGGAACGCCCCGCGCGTTCTACATCGGCGTCGACGCGAGCGGCCTGCGACGGCGCGTGCCGACCACCGAGGCCGGCGGCGGCATCGAGCCCGCGCGGTTCGCGGTGTGTGTGGCACCGCCCGGTCTCGACGAAGGCGCACGGGTCCGGCTCGAGCGCGACTTCCGCCTGGTCAC
>JAYVWH010000872.1:0-6033 GCA_043786265.1 Kofleriaceae bacterium
CCCGGGAAGCTCCCACCAACCGGAAACACACGCCCCGCAAACAGCTTGCTCTCGTCCCACTGATCACCAGGAATCTTCTCGTCGATCGGCGAGTGGCAGAGCACGCAGCCCGCGACGTGCTTCGCGAGGTACTCGCCGCGTGCGATGGCTTCTGGCGTGCTCGGCGCGGTGACCTTCGGCGCGTCACGCGACTTCGGGTGCAGAACGTAGAAGAACACCACGACGAAACCGACGATGAGCACCATCAGCACGCCGAGCCCGATCAGGAGACGCTTCGCCCACTTCATTGACCTGCCTTCTTTCCAAGTCTTCGGACCTTGCTGACGACCGACTGGATCCGTTCGCTCGAGAGAGCGCCGGCGAACGCCGGCATCGGCGGTTTTCCGATCAGGATCAATGCTTCGATCTGTCCATCCCCGAGCGATGACTGCCACGCCGGCTCCGTCAGATCGCGCGGTCGCACGTCGTTGGTCGCGGGCACACCGCCCTTACCGTCCTGGCCGTGACAGCGGGCGCACACGTTGGCGAACGTCTCGTCGCCGAGCTTGACCTCGTCGACAGCAGAATCACTGCACGCCACCAGCGTGCACAGCGCGATCGCAAGCCGCATCGACCTCCACACGGAGGGCATCCTACGCTAAGGCAGGTGGATCTGCTGGTTCGTGCCGCCTGGATGGCAGCCACCGACGTTGCAGTTTCCGTTCGGAGACTGCGCGTTCATCTTGGTCGCCGACGGGCACGAGCTCGCGAGTGTCAGCAGCGGGAACGTGATCGCCTGGCGCGTGTAGAAGTTCCCGTTCTGGTTCGTGACGATCTTGATCGTGGCGTTGTTCGCGTCGATCACGGTGATCGTCGCGCCGGGGAACGCCGAGTTGCCGGTGGCGTTGTTGTAGAGCGTGCCCGCGAGCGTGAAGCCGTGGTCGTGGCAGCTCTGGAAGCAGCTCTTGCCAGGGTTGTGATGGCCCGTTCCCGGCGCTGTCGTCGGGTTCTCGCACGGCAAGTTGTTGCCGGTGCCCGGCGCCGCGTCGACCCACTGCAGCATGCGTGCATCCGCACGGCCGTCGCCCATCACGTCGCCGGCATCGCCCGGGCCGCTCGGCGGGATGTCACCGGCGGTGCATCCAGCGAGCGCGGCAACGAGAACGAACCGCAACATCGCCCCGATGGTAACGCGGTCAGATGCCGGCGTGGGCTTTGATCTGAACGATGGCGTCGAGCTTGCCGCTCGGGACCATATCCCCGGACGACATGACGATCTTGCTGCCGACGATGATGTTGAACGGGTTCTTGTACGTGCTCATCGTGGCGACCAGGTTGGCGCGGCCATCGGCCGTGAACGTCATCTCTCGCGTCGCCACCGGCGTGCCGGCGGGGACCGGCGCGATCGTACCGACCTGCTTCGCCATCGGGTCGTCGGGATCCATGATCGACATCGGCGCCACGTAGACCTTCATCTCGGGCGTTTCCACGGTGAGCGTATTTGCGGTCACCGCATAGTTCACGCTGTCGATGACGACCTCGATCACTGCCTTGTCGTTGATCTGCGCGAGCTCCGGCTTGTCCGTGAGTAGATCGATCGTCTTGTAGAGGCCGACGTCGAGCCCGAGCTCGCATGTGTTGGTCGTTGCACTGCACGCGCCGGTGCAGTTCATCGGACACGCCATCGTCGCTGCAGTCATGCACACGCTCGGAGCGCCCGAGCAATCGGTCATCAGGAAGGCATCGGCCTCCCCCTGACTCACTTGCCAGCCGCTCGCGTCGACGCTGAAGGCCTTGTCTGGAAGCGTAAGATCGAAGTTGGTGACGCTGCTGTCGATCAGGCCGCAGCCGGAGAGAGCAATCGTCGCCGCGAGGAACCGTAGATAGTGCATAGGGTTAGGACGTCAGTCTAACACCGGGGGTTGCGAAGGGCCCAGAAAGCGGCCTCCGCCGTGACCGCTGCTACAGACCTACAGTGTGGCTACGAGGTCCTCGGCGAGCGACCACGGATCCTGCCGTTTCTCGACGATGGAAGCTGCGATCGCCGCCAATCCGCCACGCTCTGCGATCGTGCGCGCCGCACGGTCCGCGAGCAGGGCCCGGACGAGCTCTGCAAGCTGCGCCGACGCCCTCACTTTTGCGCGTTCGGCCGCGCCCTCGCCCGTCCACGCGCGCTCGCGATGCTTCTGGACCGCCTGGGCCATTTCGGCGATGCCCGAGCCATCTGCCGTGCCACGTGTTGCGATCGTCCTCACGATTTCGACGTCCTTGCGGTCGCCCGTGCGCAAATCCAGCATGTGCATGAGGTCGCGTTCGGTGCGATCGGCGCCCTCACGATCTGCCTTGTTCACCACGAGCACGTCGGCGACCTCGAGCAGGCCCGCCTTGATCGCCTGGATGTCATCACCAAGCCCTGGCACCGTGACGACACACGTGGTGTGCGCAGCGCGCATGACCTCGACCTCGTCCTGACCGACACCCACCGTCTCGATCAGGATGCGCTGGTAGCCCATCGCATCGAGCACATGCGCAACATCGAACGTCGAGCGCGACAGTCCGCCGAGGTGACCGCGGGTCGCGAGGCTGCGGATGAACACGTCGGGATCGAGTGCATGCCGCTGCATGCGTATGCGATCGCCGAGGATCGCGCCGCCCGAGAATGGCGACGTGGGATCGACGCAGATCACGCCAACGCGCTCACCCTGCGCGCGATAGTACGCGATCAGCGCATCGACAACAGTCGACTTGCCGGCGCCCGGATTGCCGGTGATGCCGACGACGTACCCCTTGCCAGTATGCGGGAACAGCGCCTTGAGTGCGGCGAGCGCCTCGGGGCGGCGATCGTCGATGTCGCGCATCAAGCGCGCGCCGGCACGGATCTCACCAGCGAGAATGGGCGCGATGTCTGGAGTCGTCATGGTTTCTTGAACCGCTGTTCGGGGCCGCCCGGCGTGTAGACCTGAACGGCGCGGACCGCTGACATCGCGGCAAACGCGTGCTTGGTGTTCGGCGGAATCTGGATGACGGAGGTCGGCGTGACCGCGACGTCCTGGCCATTGATCGTCATGGTGCCGGAGCCCTCGAGGATGTAGAGCAGCTCGGTCTCCTTGGCATGCACGTGCTCGGGGACCTTCGCATTCGCGCCGAGCTCGAGGATCGACGCGGCGAGCGGTGCGGAAGCGTTCACGCTCGCATCGAGAAAGATCGTCGCGGGTCCGAACTTCTTCCCCGCGGCGTACATCTGCAGGGCCTGCGATCCCATCGCCGGTTTGATCGTGGTGGGCAGTGCCCCCGCCCGCGCGGTGCCTTCGGGGCCACCCGGCGCGAAGAACACGACCGCGTGCATGTCCGGATAGCGCGCGATCACCTCGCGGAACGTCGCCGGGGGCACGTACATCATCGAGCCCGCCTTCGCGATACCGCCGCTGTTCGACGCCTTGCCTTTGATCTCGGCCTCACCGAGGAAGTACCAGAGCTCGGCACGGTCGGACAGGTGCATGCCCGTGCCCGCGCGCGGTGCGATCGCGACCTCGAGCATCGACGCCTCACCGTTGCCGGTGTTGTTCTCGTCGAGCAGCACCGAGATCGAGACGTTCTGCTGGCCGTGCCACTCGACGAGCCGGCGATCGATGACGCTCTGGCCATCGGGCGCGCGGAACTTGAACGGCAGCTGGATCGTCTCGCCGTACAGCGGTGGCGCCCAGTGATAGGCACCGAGCAGCTGGCTGACACACGCGGCGAGCTTGGCGTTTCGCACGGTGTCGGTGACCACGGTCGCCTTCGCTGTGGTCGCCTCGATCTCCACCATCAACGACAGCTCGCCCTCGATATCGAACCGCTCTGTCGCCGCGACGGCCCAGCAACCTTGCGCTCCCTCGTCGAGCTCGTTCATCGCCTTCTGGATCGCGGCAAGCTTCTCGTCCTGAGACACGGAGCGCACATCGGCAAGCGCCGCGTCCCCTGGGGGCCCCGAGACGATCGGCTGCTTCGGTGCGGGCGCAGGCTGGCTACACGCCGCGAGCGCGATCGCCGCGAGGGCGCGCATGGTCACGCGACCTTCGGACGCAGATATGACTCGACCCAGTCGACGATTTCGTGAGTGCTCGCGCCCGGCGTGAAGATCTTGGCGACGCCGATCTCGGCGAGCTTGGGGAGGTCGTCCTTGGGGACGATGCCGCCGCCGAACACGATGACATCACCCGCGCCGCGCGCCTTGAGCGCATCGATCACCGCCGGGAACAGAGTCATGTGAGCGCCCGACATGATCGACAGGCCGACCGCATCGACGGACTCCTGCACTGCAGCCGCAGCGATCATCTCTGGCGTCTGGTGCAACCCGGTGTAGACGACTTCGTAGCCGGCGTCGGCGAGCGCCCGAGCGACGACCTTCGCCCCACGGTCATGACCGTCGAGACCAGGCTTGGCGACCAAGATGCGAAGCTTGCGATCACTCATGACTGACTCCTGATCAAGTTGCGTGCGATCACGATGCGCTGGATCTCGCTCGTGCCTTCGTAGATGCGGGTGACGCGAACGTCGCGCAGGGCACGTTCGATCGGAAAGTCGCGGACGTAGCCGTAGCCGCCGTGAACTTGTAGTGCGATGTCGCAGATCTTCCACGCGTGCTCGGTGGCGAACAGCTTTGCCATCGCGGCGTGCTGGGCAAACGACTCGCCCCGCTCCTTGGTGTGCGCCGCGCGCAGTGTCATCAGATGAGACGCGTCGAGCCACGTCGCAGCGTCGGCGAGCATGTTGCCAACCGCCTGGTGCTTGATAATGGCCTGGCCAAACGACTGTCGCTCCTGGGCGTAGCGAACCGCGGCCTCGTGTGCCATGCGTGCGATGCCGATCGCTTGCGATGCGATCCCGATCCGGCCACCGTCCAGCGCGGCCATCGCAAGACCGAACCCGCGCCCCGGCGCACCGAGCACGGCGTCGTCACCGACATCGACCCCGTCGAACACGAGCTGCGCGGTCGACGAGCCGTGGAGGCCCATCTTCTCTTCGAGCCGGCTGACGCTGAGTCCGGGCGCCTTGCCCGGCACGATGAACGCCGTCATGCCGTTGTGCTTCTCGGTCGGCGAGCCACTCACGGCCCACACGACCATCACGCCCGCGTGATCGCCGCTCGTGATCCACTGCTTCGTGCCGGTGAGCCGCCAGCCATTGGCCGTCTTGGTCGCCAATGTCCGCATCGCGCCGGCATCGCTGCCCGCTTCGGGCTCCGACAGCGCGAACGCACCGGCGACGAGCTCGCCACCCACGAGCGGCGGCACCCACTGCTTCGCCTGCGCGGGCGTGCCGAACTTCGCGATCAGCTCCGCGACCATGTTCGTGACGCTGACCGCGACCGCGACCGATGCGTCGCCGCGCGCGAGCTCCTGCAAGGCGAGCGAGTACGCGACCGCGCCGAAGCCAGCGCCGCCCAGCTCCTCCGGCACGGCGATACCGAGCAGGCCGAGGTCTGCTAGCTGACGCAGCTCGGCGAGCGGGAACTCGCCGGAGACGTCGCGCGCCGCTGCCTTGGGTGCGAGCACGCGCTCGGCCACGTCCCGCGCGGTGCGCTGGATCGCGGTTTGCTCCTCGGTCAGATCGAAGTCCACTATTCAGCCTTGTAACGAATCGCGAGCTTCGCGATCTGGCCGCGGGGATCGGGGAGGCGCCAGGACTGTGCCGCCTGCTCCGCACACGCGGCCCACTTGTGTCCGACTTCCGTTGTCGCCGACGCAAAGCCAAGCGACTGCAGCTTGCCGCCGGGACCGACGTAGAGCGTAAGGACGAGGTTACTCGGCGCCTTCTCGGGTCGCTCGGCCTTGTCTTCGCTGGCCACCGGCTCCTTCTTCTTCGGGGCCTTCTTGCCGTGCTTGGGGGCCTTGACCGGCTTGGGATCGAACTCGAAGTCGTCGCAATCGTCGAGGACGGCGAGCTGGCCGCCAATCGCGCGCAGCGCTTGATCCTCGTCCCAGATCTGCGTCCCCCCCCTTGCGGAGAAGTCGAGCGGCAACGTGAAGTCCGCGTCGCCGCCACTGGGCTTGCCGAACGTGGCGCTCCACG
>JAYVWH010000873.1:0-3248 GCA_043786265.1 Kofleriaceae bacterium
AGCCAGCTCCACTCGGCCAGGGTCGCCAGCGGCCCGTGCGGATACAGCGCCTCACGAGCTGCTTGCTGCAACGCCTCCCGCGCCTCGGCGTGGCGACCGACCTGGCGGAGCGCTTGGGGCAGCAGGTGACGCGCCTGAAAGAACGGTCGGGCCACGGCGCAGGCGGCCTCGAGGTGATGCACCGCGGTCGCCGCGTCCCCCATCGCGAGCAGGAGTTTCCCGTGCAGGAGATCCGCGAGCCCTGCGTCGAGCCGCGCCGCCTCGCCAGCGATCAGCGAACGCGCCTGCGCGAACGCGCGCCGCTTGACGAGCGCGGTGACGATCGGGACCAGGACCGCAGATGCATCGGCGACAGCTGCCAGTGCCGCACGCGCCGGGTCTAGTGCGGCGTCGACGGCGCCCGCGCGCAACAGCTCCGTGAACCGCGCGAGCTCACGACGCGGGAACGCACGCCGTGTGTCGCCGCCCGCGCCGACCAGGCGGTGGTACAGCGCGACCGCTTCGTCGAGTCCGGGGACCGCGGGCGTGTCCGCTGGGTCATGGTGCACGAGTTGCTCCTCGTAGGCAGCGGCGAGCGCGATCGCGTCGATGGGCCCGAACGTCGCGCACGCCGCCAGCACGGCAGCGACGACGTCCGCCTTGGACCGTTCGAAATCGATCAGCGCGTAGCGACGACGGGCGTGATCCTCGACGAGGACCCGGTTGTGAGCGATCCACAGCGCGACGCCCTCGGCCAGTGGTGTCGCGCGCCAGCTCTCGAGGGAGCGTGCGACCGCGAGCGGATGACGCACGATGCCGATCACGTGGAACGGGACCGGCGAGGCACGCCAGAACGGCAGCGTCAGCAGCGTGCGCGGATCCTTCAGCAGCGCAGGTCGCCCGTCGATCGGTGTCTGCAGCAGTCGGTCACGCGTTGCCGCATGTTCGTCGGTCCACCGGACCGTTTCGGGTGCCGACAGCCAGTGCCCACCGCTATACGCGAGCACCGCCTCGTCGAGCCGCACCACATCGAGCATCTCGTGATGCCCGCGCGCGTTGTCCCAGTTGCGAACTGCTTCGCCTGCCGATGCGAGCCCGCCCGCGGCGAGCATGCCTGCGAGGCAGCTGGTGCCACTGCGGTGCATGCCGAGCACGACGATGGGACGTGTCATCGCGGTGCGAATGTAGCGCGCCACCGGCGAAACGCGCGACAGTATCCATCGTGAGCCGGGTCGACCAACTCAAGAGTGCATTCGGGGTGATCCACATCATGCCGCTCGAGCGCGAGGATGCTGAGACGATCCTCGAGCTCGCACAGCTGGTGGTCGACATCGATGGAACGGAAGGCAACGAGGAGATCGAGCTGTTCTTCGCGGTTGGCAAGCTGCTGTTCGAGCTCGCCGAGGCGCCCGACGCACCCGTGCCGACGTTCGCCACCGACCAGGACGACGAGGAGCGCATGTTCGAGCTCGCGACCAACCTCAAGGGCACGCCGGCGCGCGAGCTCGCGTTCGTCGTTACGCGTGTGCTCGCCGAAGCCGACCTCGAGATCGCCGCGGTCGAAGAGACGTTCATCGAGCGGCTGCGCGGCATCTTGTCGATCACCAAGCCGCGGGCTGAGGAGCTCGACTTCCTGCTACGCAGCGCGTGACGCGGCGGTCGCATCACGCATCGGAGACAGTCATGAACGCGGCCATGCGCGTCGTCGTGTAGTGCAGCTCGATGGCGATCAGGTCGTCGCCCGCGGGTACGAGGCGAAAGCACGTGAACCGAACCATCGAGATCGACGGATCTCGGATCGGGCGTGGCCTCTGGATCGCGATCGGCTGGGTGATGCGGCTGGCCTTGTACGAGCGGGTCATGGCACTTCGATAAGCAATGGCGAGGCCACCGCGTCCGCGCCGCTAACCTCGTGACTGCAGGTGGCAGGCAGGGCTTCGGTTGCCAGAACGGCAAGCGGGCGTGCAGCGCGAGTGCCTGCTCGACCTAAACATCAGTCCATCTCGATCATGTCTGCGAACGAGACCTCGGGTCCCGGCGGCGGCTCGTCGATCTGTTCGGGGAATGCGGCGAGCCGGGTCGCCAGCGGCGCGGTCGTGATGCGTAACGGGGTCGCGATCAGCGCCTCGATCTCGCGGCGCAGCGCGCTCCACTTCTTGCGCTCCGCATCGCTGCGGTCGCGATCGATTGCATTGCGCTCGGAATCGGGGCGCAGCGCTGTTGCGAGCTGGCGCACGAGCTCGAGCACCGGCGTTCGGAGCGCCTCACGCAGCGCAAGCGTTGCCCGCGCCGCGTCGACGACCGCGTCGGCGACACCCTCTGGATCGTGCGACCCACCGCGCGCCGCCTGTTCGCGGACCCGCTCGGCGAGTAGCGGTAGGTCAGAGGCGTACTTGCCGATCGTCGACGCAAACACCGCACGCGTCGGCGCCGCGATCGAGCCGTCCGACGCGAGCGCATGGTCCAGACGGACCCGCATCACCCGGGTCGTCGATGCATCGATGTGGGCCAGCGCCATCGCCAGTGCATGATCACGCGCCTCGATCTCGGGCAGGCTCACGACCGGCGTCAGCTCTCCGGCCACGGCATGCGCATAGGACTCCGGGTCTGCCTCGAGGTCCTCGATACGCAAGAGCGTATGCACCTGGTCGAGAAGCGCCCGGGAGTCCGTCACCGCTCTAGCCTATCCTGGAGCCACCCTTCCGGTCGCCGCCTATGCGAAGCTAGGCCCTCGACCGTGCACGAGTCTGAGCTGTGAATCCCGGAACGATCGTCGACGGTAAATACCGCATCGAGCGCCAGCTCGGTGAGGGCGGTATGGCCACGGTATTTGCCGCGACCCACATCCACCTCAACGAGCAGGTCGCGATCAAAGTCTTGTTGGCAGCACTCGCTGGCAACGCGATCGTCGTCGAGCGGTTCATGCGCGAGGCCCGCGCGGCCGTGAGGCTCAAGAGCGAGCACGTCGTGCGGGTCAAGGATGTCGGCACGCTGCCATCGCAGCAGCCGTACATCGTGATGGAGTTCCTCGACGGGGCTGACCTCGAGGCGCTGCTCGCCAAGCGCGGCAAGATGCCCGCCGACGAGGTCGTCGACTACGTTCTGCAAGTGTGCGAGGCGCTGTCGGAGGCGCACACCGCTGGCATCGTGCATCGCGACATCAAACCGGCAAACATTTTCCTCACGGCGCGTGGGCCGAAGATTCTGGATTTCGGGCTCGCGAAGGCAGCATCCGGATCGGCCGCGATCGGCGGCTCCGACCAGGCGAC
>JAYVWH010000874.1:0-1974 GCA_043786265.1 Kofleriaceae bacterium
GCTCCACTCGGCCGTGCATTTCGGCGTCCGATTCTACGACGACACCTGGCGCGTGATCGGTGGCGATGCCGAGCTCGGGTACTCGCAGTACATCGGCAACAGCCTGCTGCTGAAGTTCCGCGCCCGCGCCTATCAGCAGAGCGCCGCGAAGTTCTTCAAGGACGCGTTCTTCTACGAGACCGAGTCGACCGCCGGTGAGTACTTCACGGGTGACCGCGAGCTGTCGCCCGTACGCAGCGCTCTGGTCGGTACCAAGCTGACGCTGATCAGCGTCGCCGGCGACAAGCCGGTGTGGGGCCTGTTCGACAAGCTGCAGTTCAACGTCAAAGGTGACGTGATGATCCTGATGCCCGTTGCCGCCGACAGCGCATCGGACAACCCGATGGGCATCGATAACCAGTTCCTGAACGGGAACAGCTTCCTCGACGGTGTGGTCCTACAGGTAGGCCTGCTCGGCAACTACTGAGCGCCGAAAGTCCGCCGCGGGAGCGGCCACTGATATACTTGGCTCGGCATGTATAGGTATGGGGACGGCACACCATTTCCGCTGGAGGAAAACTTCATCGAGACGCTGACTTCCGCGGTCGAGGGATGCACCAACGCGTTCATGCCGCTGACCGAGCTGGATGAGCGTCGCAATCGCGCACGCTCCGGTCGGGCCGAAGCGGACCGAGAGCTCGGTCGCTTGCAAGACCTCGAGAAAGCACTGGCGAGCGCGATGTCAGCTTACCTCGTGGCCGACAAGGGCGCGCAAGCGCAGGGCGTCGCACAGAAGGTCGTACAGACGGGCAAGGCGGCGGTGGTCCAAGCACGCGCGCTGATCGATGGCCGCGTACAGGCACTCGAGGCGCAGGCCGGCGCCGGAACCGCGTCCGAAGCCGTGCTCCACGCGCTGCGCCCATTCTTCGCCAGTCATCAGCTGCCGAACGCCAAGTGGATCTTCTCGTGGGATGTTCGCGGCGCGGAGCCCCGCGCAGATGCGGTCGCTTCGTCGGGACGACTGAGCGCCTCGTTCAACTGCACGATCGATAGCTATCGCGCTCCGATCCGCGTCGGCGATCTCGCCGAGGGCGTGGTCGTTCACATGATGAAGAAGGGTCTGCTCGGCAAGGCCAAGCCCGCGCCGGTCGACCTCAGCAAGTACGTGATGGTCGCGTTCGAGAAGAACGGCGGCGAGAACGTGATCACCCTGAAAGAGAAGGCCGAGAAAGCGTCCCAGGGCCTGCGGTTCATGGTCAGCGAGAACGGCGCCACGTGGCAGTCGATGGGGATGTCCGGCGATGCCGAGACCGAGCCCAATCCGCTCGACTTCGAGGATGTCGACGGCGTGCGCCGGCTCGGTGAGGCCGCTGCCAAGACGCTCAAGGACATCAATGCCCACCGCCAGCTCGTCGATCTGACGCTCGGCGGTCAGGCGCTCGAGAAGCTGCCCGAGCCGCGCATCGTTCCGATGGAAGTGCTGCAGCAGCTCACACCGCTGGCGCGGACAATTCGCGAGCGCAGCCGCGCATCGGGGGAGCTCGTGCTCAAGCGCGACATCGTGGGTGGCCGCCGTGAGGAGCTGTTCGTTCCGCGCGCGCAGCTCGCCCAGCAGTTCTCCAAGCTACCGATGGAGTACCGCAAGCCGTTCGAGGACATGGGCGTGTCGAGCGAGGACACGAGCCCCGCGATCGCGATACCGATGCGGCCACCGGGCCCCGGCGCCCCGATCTCGGGTCCGAACGTCCCGACGATCAGGGCAACGTTTCCCGACGACGATCCCAAGACCGTCGAAGTGAATCTCAAAGATAAGTGAGGGCGTAGCGCTCGACGCGCGTCGCGAGTCCGCGAGCGACGCGCGCTCGCTAGCCCGAACGCATCCCCGTGGGATAAAGACTAATCTAGTTGCCGGCGAGGCCGACGATGCCGCCGACGATCTGCTCGAGAATCACGCGCTCCGCCAGCTCGCGACCGAGCGTCTTGAGCTGCGGCCCC
>JAYVWH010000875.1:0-7440 GCA_043786265.1 Kofleriaceae bacterium
TGCCGAAGCGCCAACGGTCGACTTCGATGGCGTTCGCGGCACGACGTTCGCCGCGTGGGACGAGCTGCTCGGCGTCGTCAAGCTCACCGGTGGAACCGAAGCGCAGCGGCGCACGTTCTACACGAGCCTCTATCACTCGTTCCTGATGCCGAGCGTGATCTCGGATGTCGACGGCGCCTACGTGCTCCAGGGAAATGCGACCGGTCAGACGAGCGGCTTCGAGATGATGTCGGATCTGTCGCTGTGGGACACCTACCGTACGGTCTCGTCGCTGTACGCGTGGCTCGCTCCGAACAGCGCGCACAACATGGCGCGCTCGCTCGTCGAGTGGGGCGCCAAGATCGGCATCTACCCGAAGTGGCCGGTCGCGATCGGCGAATCGGGCACGATGCTTGGATCGAGCGCCGAGATCGTGATCGCAGACGCGGTGATGCGCGGCGTGCCCGATACCGGGGCCGCCGAAGCGTGGCCGCTGCTGCGCGCCGCTGCGATGGATCCCATCGCCCCGCCAACGGGCCGTGGTGGCCGCTCCGACGTCGAGCCGTACATGCAGCTCGGCTACGTGCCGCAATCGGTCAGCCGCTCGGTGAGCATGACCACCGAGTACGCGCATGACGACGTCGCTCTCGCACAGCTCGCGGGTGCGCTCGGCCACGCTGCCGATCACGACGCGCTGATGACGCGCGCACGCGGCTGGCGCGCACTCTATGATCCGAGCGTCGGCTTTCTGCGGGCGAAGGGGGCGGATGGGACATTCTCGAGCGCCGCGTTCGACCCGCTGATCTGGCTCGATGATTACGCCGAGGCCAATGCGTGGCAGTCGCTGGTCATGCCTGGGATCCACGATCCCGATGGGCTCGCGGACTTGCTCGGCGGCCGGCCGGCGGCGATCGCCAAGCTCGAGACGTTGTTCGACGAGGCACGCGACGAATTCGATCCCAGCGACGAAGCGGCGAATAACTTCCCGCGCCGGTACTACTGGGCCGGCAACGAGCCCGACATCAACGCGCCGTTTTTGTTTGCGCAGCTCGGGCGGCCCGATCTGACGCAGCAGTGGGTGCGCTGGATCGTCGACACGATCTACACCGACCAGCCCAGCGGCGTGCCCGGCAACGATGACGGCGGCGCGATGGGATCGTGGTACGTGCTCGCGACGCTGGGGCTGTATCCGATCGCAGGTACCGATCAGTGGATCGTAGGTGCGCCGCGATTCCCCCGTGCCCGGATCGTCGTCGGTGATCACGAGATGTCGATCGATGCCGATGGCAGCGGCGTTTATGTACAGGCCGTTCTGCTCGACGGCGTGCCGCTCGCCGTGCCACAACTCACACACGCGCAGCTTGCTGCTGCAGGTCAGCTACGGTTCGTCATGGGGGACGCACCGTCGAGCTGGGGTAAGTAAACCGTTTCGCTCCCTGGAGGCTCATCGGTTCATGTCTAGACTTCTTGTCGCGTCGTTCGTGGTCGTGGTCACAGCATGTGTCGTCCAACCGTCGTCGCCGCCGCCGCAAGGTCCGCAGCAGCCGACGGAGAATCAAGGCGGCGGTGGAATGAACGCGTCGGTCGCCGGCGGCAATCCGGGTCTGGTGACCTGCTCCGCGGGCACGACCTGCAACTGGGCGTGCGACGGCGGCAACTGCGCGTACGCGTGCCCGCCGGGCTCGACCTGTAATTTGCAGTGCGACGGTGGTGGGTGCGCGCTCGACTGCCAGAACGGTGCGGTGTGCAACCGCGCGTGTGACGGTGGAAAGTGCGCGACGTCGTGCCAGTCCGGTGCGGCGTGCAACCTCAGCTGCGACGGTGGGAGCTGCCAGAACGGTTGCGCGCAGGGCTCGACCTGCACGTCGACGTGCAATGGCGGCGGCTGCAGCTGAGCGCTAAACTGCGTTCGTGATCGCGGAGCTCGATGTACTGCCGGTGCTCGCGGACAGCGAGCTGAGGCTGTCACTGCTCGATCGCAACTTCGCGATGCCGAATCGCGTGCCGACGTATCGGTTCGAGATTCAAGCCGACGGCGTTCGTGTCGGTAGTGCGACGTTGCGCGTGGGACTCAACGAGTACCTCGAGCGCTACGCCGGCCAGATCGGTTACGGCATCGACTACCCGTTTCGTGGTCGGCGTTACGCGGCCCGGGCCTGCCGCTTGCTGTTCCAGCTCGCTGGCTGCCACGGCATGAACAGCCTGTGGATCACGTGCAATCCCGAGAACGTCGCGTCGCGTCGGACGTGCGAGATCGTGGGTGGCGAGCTGGTCGACATCGTCGAAGTCCCACCGGAGGTCGACCTCTATCGCGAGGGCGATCGTCAGAAGTGTCGCTACCGCGTGCGGCTCACAGGCCGAATCGAATAGCGACCCACAGGCCGACGAGCAGCACGCCGGCGATGATCGACATCAGCAGGGTGTCAGGAACGAAGTAAGGAAACGCCATCATCACGAGCCCGATGATGACCTGAGGCAAGCGCTGCTGCTTCTTGCCGTATGCGAAGGCGACGAACCCGATCGAGCTCACGATCAGCGAAGCGATCAGCGAGCCACCGTCGAAGTCCATGCCGCAAGCGTAGCAGGGCCCATGCAGATCGGCGATCGTCGGATCGTGAACAAGACGCTCTATCTCCATGGGTTCGCCTCGGGACCGAATTCGACGAAGGGCGTCGCATTCGACAAGCACTTCTCGGCGCATGGCCGTCCGATCGAGCGGCTGAACCTGCGCGTCCCGTCGTTCGAGCACCTCCGGCTGTCCGAGATGATCAGCACAGTGCAAACGGCGATCGGCGGCCCCGAGGATCGGGCGGTGCTGATCGGATCCAGCCTCGGTGGGCTGACCGCTGCGCGCACGGCGGAGCGAGACCCGCGCGTCATCGCGCTCGTCCTGATGGCTCCTGCATTCGGGATCGCCGAGCGGTGGCGCGAGATGCTCGGTCTCGACTGGGACAAGTGGCGGGACACGGGCTGGCGTGAGGTCACCGACTTCACCACGAACAAGCCGGTGAACATCGACTTCGGATTCTTCGAGGACGTCGACGCAATCGATGTCGGCTATCCGGCGATCACGATCCCGACGCTGATCCTCCACGGGGTCAACGACGACACGGTGTCGATCGATCGATCGCGTACGTTCGCGTCTGGTAAGCCCAATGTTCGGCTGGTCGAGCTCGACGACGGGCACGAGCTGACCGCCTCCCTCCCGACGCTGATCGCCGAGACAGAAGCTTTCCTTGCAAGCACGCTCTGATAGTGTCACGCTGACACTATGATGGATGCACTGGACCGAGCGCGATTGGCGCTCGAAGGCTTGTCGGTCGCCGACGCGTTCGGCGAGCAGTTGCTGCACGCTCGCCCGGCGGCGCGCTATCTAGCGACCGAGCATCACACCGCACCGGTGGGGCGGCAGTGGATGTGGACCGACGACACCGCGATGGCGCTCTCGATCGTCGAGGTTCTCGATGTGTGCGCGGGGATCGAGTCCGACCGGCTCGCTCGCCTCTTCGCGCAGCGCTACTACGCCGAGCCCGCACGCGGCTACGGCGGCGGGGCGCACCAGGTGCTCTCGAACATTGCAGCGGGCGATGACTGGCAGCTCGCGGCAAAGCAGCTGTTCGACGGCCAGGGCTCGATGGGCAATGGCGGTGGCATGCGCTCCGCACCGATCGGTGCGTACTTCTGCGATGACCTCGATGCAGTGGTCGAGCACGCGGCCCGTTCCGCTGCACCGACGCACGCCCATCCCGACGGCATTGCCGGTGCGATCGCGATCGCGGTCGCTACCGCGCGCGTGTTTGCCG
Organism: Kofleriaceae bacterium; assembly: GCA_043786265.1. Classification (GTDB taxonomy): domain Bacteria; phylum Myxococcota_A; class Polyangia; order Haliangiales; family Haliangiaceae; genus JABFXX01. Next base: position 3,783 of record JAYVWH010000875.1, read on the forward strand.
GTGAGCGCGACCCGAAGTCACTGCTCGAGACGGTGCTCGCGCGTACGCCGCTCGGCCCCACCCACGAGGGCATTCGCCGCTCGATCGCCATGCTCGGTGCCGAGCACATCACCGTCGCGGCCGAGCTAGGCAATGGCAGCCGCGTGACCTCGTCGGACACCGTGCCCTACGCGGTGTGGTGCGCGGCGTCCCACCTCGATGACTACGTGAAGGCGTGCTGGTGCTGCGTCGAGGTCGGTGGCGACATCGATACGACGTGCGCGATGGTCGGTGGAATCATCGTCGGCGCCGTCGGTCTGGCGGGGATTCCCGAGGACTGGCGAATGTCGCGTGAGCGGCTGCCCGTCGTGTGACATGCTCGCCCCGTTGCGCGTCTTCGCTAGCACGCTGCTACTGCTGGCGCTCGCCGCGTGCGCCAGCAAGGCCGCACCGGCCAAGCCCGCCGCGCCCCCGAACAAGTGTGCGTTCGTCGCCGATCACCTGCTGTCCCTTCTCACGGCTACCGCCAAAGAAGCGCCCGCCGATCAGCTCGATCAGGTGCGCGCGATGTTCAACAAGCGCTGCACTGAGGATGCATGGTCGGCGGCCGCCCAGGACTGCTTCCTCGCGCTCACCGCGAAGGAGCAAGTCGACACGTGCGCGAGCAAGCTGACCCAGGCGCAAAGCGAGGCGCTGAATCACCCAACGTCGCCGGACGAGGCGAAGCGGACGTCAGCGCAGTGAGCCGCCGAGGGCCTGGATGGCCTTCTCGGCGTCGCCCTTGAGGCACGCGTTCGTGTTGCTGTCGCCGATGCCGAGTACGCCCCCGCGCATGCGGTAGCGCGCGCGCTTGAGCGCGGCGATCGCGCGGTCGTCGCCGACCTGCGCGAGCGTTGGGATCGCCGCCTTGCGATCAGCGCACGTCTTGCCGGTCTCGAGATCATGGAGCGCGGCCTTGAGGCGCGTGTCGTTGTCGACGGGATTAACCATCGGCCCCGGTGCCGTGACGATCGGTTGCGAGTTGCCGCTGGACTTGTCGTTACCGTGGCCACCGAGAAGCAGGACGACGGCGAGGACCATCGCGGCAGCGACGATCAGGCCGGCCGCGACTTTGAGTGCCTTCGGGAGCGGCTCGCTCGACACATCGGCGAGCGAGACCTGGCGCGCAGGTCTGGGCAGGCTCGCTGGGCTGGATTGATCATAGGCTTGCGGGCCAGCGGTCGGGACACCGTACGGCGGTGTCGAGAGACTGCCGGGCGGCGGCGTCGAGTACGAGCTCGGTTGTGGGGTGCCATACGACGACGGGGTCGGCGTCATCATGAAGGCCGGCGACGGCGTGAGGGTGTGTGGTCCACTCGGGATCGGCAGCTGTCCCGACGCGCGCGGCATCATCGGTAGCTCGACGCCCGCTGCGCGAGCGACGTCGTCGAGCATCGCCGCGTAGTCGTTCGCGGACGACGTGCGCTCGGCCGAGATCTTCTCGAGACCGCGCAGGAGGACCTGCTCGAGGCCGTGCGGGACCTGGAGATCAGGGGCGACTTCCGAGAACGGCGGCGGGTCGCGACTCACGTGGGCCGTCAGCATGGCGAGCGGATCGTCATCGAGAAACGGAGGACGCCCGGTCAACATCTCGTAGAGGACGATGCTCGTCGAATACAGATCGCTCGCTGGCGTGATCGCACCACCGACCGCCTGCTCGGGGGAGAGATACGCGGGCGTGCCGACGGTGAGACCGACGCGCGTGGTGGCTGGATCGTCGGCGTTGCCGGCGAACAATTTCGCGATCCCGAAATCGAGGACCTTGATGACGAGCTCGTTGTCCTTGCGAGCGAGGAAGATGTTGTCGGGCTTGATGTCGCGATGCACGACGCCCTTCTCGTGCGCGTGCTGTAAGCCGGCGAGGACACCGCGAATGATCGAGAGTGCCTCGAACCATGGGATGCGCTTCTCGCGCTCGATGCGGTTGCCGAGCGGCTCCCCTTCGAGCGCCTCCATCACGAGATAGAGGGAGCCGTCCTCGAGCTCGCCGGAGTCGCTGACGTTGACGATGTTGGGATGATCGAACCGGCCCGATGCGATCGCTTCGCGCTGGAAGCGCTCCTTGGCTTCCTTGCTGCCGCCAAGGCGCGCGTGCAGGACCTTGAGTGCAACGGTGCGACCGATACCGGTGTGCTCGGCCTTGTAGACCTTGCCCATGCCGCCCGAGCCGAGCACGGACTCGACGCGGTAGCGGCCGGCAAGCAAGCTGCCGATCGAGACGAGACCCGAGTCGTCGGGCGATGGCGAAGGCGTCCCCATTGCAGCGCTACCGTCGAGGATAGCGCTTAGCGACCCTTGCGTGGGCGCTTGCGGGGTAGCGATTGGCCTTCCGCCCGCGGCGGCAGACCGGTGTGCTGTGTGAGCGCAGCGCCACGCTGCATGACACGAGGTTGCAGGCGGCTCCCGCGTCGTCCTTCGTGTGCGCGGCCCGTACCTGCAGGTTGCCACGACGGGACCAGCTGGTTCTTGGCGCCGCCGATCAGGTCGCTGCGCCCCATGCGCTGGAGCGCCTCGCGGAGCATTGGCCAGTTGTTCGGATCGTGGTAGCGCAGGAACGCCTTGTGGAGGCGGCGTCGCTCGAGGCCCTTGACCGTGCTCACGCGCTGAGGCGACTTGAGCGACCGGAGCGGGTTGTAGCCGGTGTGGTACATCGCGGTCGCGCTCGCCATCGGCGCCGGCAGAAACGCCTGCACCTGATCGGGGCGGAAGGCGTTGCGCTTGAGCCACAGCGCGAGATTCAGCATGTCCTCGTCGGTGGTACCGGGATGTGCGGCGATGAAGTACGGGATCAGGTACTGCTCCTTGCCCGCTTCCTCGGAGTAGCGATCGAACAGGTCTTTGAATCGATCGTACGCGCCGATGCCCGGCTTCATCATGTGCGTGAGCGGGCCGTCCTCGGTGTGCTCGGGTGCGATCTTCAAATATCCGCCCGTATGGTGCTGCGCGAGCTCCTTGATCCACTCGGGCGAGCGAACCGCGAGGTCGTAGCGCACACCCGACGCGATGAAGATGCGCTTGACCCCTTTGATAGCGCGCGCTTTGCGATACAGCGTGACGAGCGGGCTGTGGTCGGTCCCGAGGTTGTCGCAGATGTCGGGGAACACGCACGACGGCTTGCGACACGCCGCCTCGATCTCGCGGCTCTTGCACGCCATGCGATACATGTTCGCCGTCGGGCCGCCGAGGTCACTGATGATCCCATGAAAGCCTGGCGTCCGGTCGCGAATGCGCTCGATCTCGCCGAGGATCGACTTCTCGCTGCGGCTCTGGATCACGCGGCCTTCGTGCTCCGTGATCGAGCAGAAGCTGCAACCACCGAAGCAGCCGCGCAGGATCGTCACCGAGAACTTGATCATCTCGTACGCGGGCAGCTTGGTCTCGCGATGTTTCGGGTGCGGCAGCCGCGAGTAAGGCAGCTCGTACAGCGCGTCCATCTCGGCGGTGGTCAGCGGCAGCGGCGGCGGGTTGATCCAGACGTCGTGCTTGCCGTGGCGCTGGACCAGCGCGCGCGCGTTGCCCGGGTTGGACTCGAGGTGGACGATCCGCGACGCGTGGGCGTAGAGCACCGGATCGGCGGTGACCTGCTCGAAGCTCGGCAGCCGGATCACCTGCTTCGAGCGATCGACCCTGCGGGGCTTCA
>JAYVWH010000876.1:0-1868 GCA_043786265.1 Kofleriaceae bacterium
TGGACACGCCGTGCCGTCGGCACACGTCACGCCCGAAGGCTCGACGCACGCCGCGGTAACGAGCGCGAGCACGGCACAAGCCTTGAGCAACCTCATACCCCACAGTAACCGACCGCGGTCACGGGACTCATGGTGGCGCTCTGCTAACAGCACCGCGGCGTTACCTCACGTCTTCGAACCGTTCTTCACCACGAAGGCTGTTGGTACGGGCACTGGACGCCACCGCCGTCGCCCCTGTCCAAGTTATCGAGTGATGAAGTAGGGCAGCAGCTCGACGACGAGGGTGAAGCCGATTGTAAGCGCGAGGAGGCCCAGCAGGATCATCGTGAGGGGGCGCCTGGGCTGAACCGCCGCCAGGAACTCTGCAGTCGTTCGACCGTCCGTCACGCCTTGCTCGCCCGCGCGCGGAACGAGCATCGGGATGATGCCGCTCTGGCCGGCACCGATTTCGACGCGAAGCTCTTCGAGAGACTCTCGAACGTGAGCGAGCGTCGGGCGACCGGCAGGATCCTTTGCGAGCATGCTGGCGAGCAATCGATCCGCGCTCCCCGGGATTCCCGGTTCGATCGTCGACAACAGTGGCGGTTCCGCGGTGAGATGAAGTGCGATCAGCTCGATCGCATTATTCGAATGAAACGGCGGTCTGCCGGCTAGCATCTCGAACAGCATCGCGCCTAGCGCATAGATGTCGGCCCGACCATCGAGCGTCTCACCGCGTGCTTGCTCGGGGGCGATGTACGTCGGCGTTCCCAGCATCACGCCCGGTTGCGTGTAGGTGGACTGGTTGAGCACCGTGAATTTCGCGATTCCAAAATCCAGGAGCTTGACCACCGAACGCCCATGATTGTTCGCCAGAAAGACGTTCTCGGGCTTGAGATCTCGATGCACGATGTCGGCGCTGTGCGCCGCCTCGAGCGCATGCGAGATCTCGATCGCGACATTGCACGCTTCGGGAAGCGTGATCCGACCGGCCTGCAGACGCGCCCATAATGACTGCCCTTCGAGGAGCTCCATGGCGAGGTACGCACGGCCGTCCGGGGTGACGCCGAACCCGAAGACGTCGACGATGTTGGGGTGCCCGATCCGGTTAGTGGTGCGGCCTTCCTTCACAAACCGCGAAACGAACGTGGGGTCCGCGCTCAGCTCGCGGCGCAACACCTTGAGCGCGACACGCTTGTCGATCACCGAATGGACGGCCGCGTAGACCGTCCCCATCCCGCCCTCGCCGATGACGCTCTCGATCCGATACTCGCCGACCAACGCACCGGGCGCGGTCGTAGCTTCGCTCCTGCGCACGAGGAGCCCATCATAGCGCGAGTGCGGCGCTTAAACGCAGCGGGTACCGGCTACTGGGATTGCCGGCTACCAGAACCTGTAACGGAAGGTACCGTTCGCACTCGCAGCCATCGTGGCACCACCCTTGCTGTGTGCCCACTGACATGCGCAAGTCTGGCCAGCTGACCCTTGCCCTCCACGCTTCTGTCGTCGCCGGCCAAGCAGGCTGTGCAATCGACACTACAGAAGAAACGTCTCAGTCGGTCACCACGCCTGGGGCGCTGGTCAAGATGGAGATGAGCTCCGACGTGGCCGTGCTGCTCGACGAGATTCCGGCCGGTCCGATGCGCGAAGCGGCGGCCGCAGACGTGCTGTCGAAACCCACCCGCTTCTGGATCGACCGCGCCTCTCGCCAGGTCCGGCTGACCTACTACCGGCTCGTATTCCGCGGGCTCTACTACCCGAGCGACTGGGCCAATGCCACGAAGTTGTACGGCCCACTTCCGCTTCCCGACCAGACGATCTGGAACCTCACGCTCTCGGGAACGCCGCATCGCGTCGCGGCGATCAACGGCCAGAATCACGACTCGATC
>JAYVWH010000877.1:0-6183 GCA_043786265.1 Kofleriaceae bacterium
GGATCGGCCAATGGTCGATCCGTGTTGGCAACACGGGTGTGCCTGTCCTGACCGATACCGCTGGCGACGGCGGCGCGAAGTGGATCGAGCGAAGATTACTGATCGACGAGTTGGGGTTGTTCTTGCCGCTGCGGGCGCAGTGGAAGAAGGCTGAGTGGGGTGTCGTCAGTAACCTATCGCCCGCCGGCGCCCGAGCGCTGGACGAGGCTGCCGCGCCGTGACCTAGAGCGACACGTAGCCGTGCTTGACCGCGAACCGAGTCAGCTCGGAGTTATTGCGGAGCCCCAGCTTCTTCAGCACGTGACCGCGATGGGTATCGACGGTCTTGATGCTGATGTCGAGGTGCTCTGCAATCTCGCGGTTCGTCATGCCACGTGACAGCATCTCCATCACCTGCAGCTCGCGCGCGGTGAGCGCGCTTGCCGGGTGACCGTCACCCGCTGCGAGCAGCTGTTCCACACCAGGTGGAATGATCTGCTCGCCGCGACTGACTGCGCGGATGCTCTCGAGAAGCTGAGTGGGCTCGACGGACTTGTTCACGTAGCCGTGCGCGCCAGCAGCGATCGCACGAGCCGCGTAACTAGGCTCGGTGTGCCACGTGAGCACGACGACTAGCGGTGCCGTGTCAACGGCGCGCAGGTCTCCGAGTACGTCGAACCCGGAGCGATCCGGGAGGGTTATGTCGAGGAGGAGTACGTCAGGTTTGACGCTCTGGACCATCGACAGCGTCTCGGCTGCCGTGCCCGCTTCTCCTACGACTTCGATATCGTCGGCCTTGCTGAGTGCTTCTCGCAACGCCCAACGAACAATGGTGTGGTCTTCTGCTAATGCTAGTCGGATCATTTTTGTCCTCCGCCTGCCTACGCGAAAGTAGCAACCCTCGGGCCGGATCCAGCCACGTGTGGGTGAGGGTGCTCTCCTGTGATCCCGCAGCCTAATTCTCGACGTTGGCTGGGTTTGTTCTCGTTGTAACGGCGTCGGCGTCACGATGTCTCCCCGGCGCACGAGCGCGAGCGGGTTTCCCCCTCGTCAACGCGCGGGCAAAAGCGCCCGCCGAGCGCCCCGTCCCGAAGGGCGGCCCGGGACCGACCGTGGCTTGAAGCGCCTCGCGCACGCCGAGCGCTGCACCGAGACATCACCCCTCAAATCGTGCGATAGCTCCGCTAGTGTCGTCCGCACGCCCGCTCATAGTCGGCATAGCCGGGGGGACCGGCTCGGGCAAGACCACCGTCGCTAACAAGCTCGCTGCGGCGATGCCGCCCGGACGCTGCGCCAATATCGAGCACGACGCCTACTACCGCGACCAGACGCACCTCTCGTTCGAGGACCGTGTTCGCACCAACTACGACCACCCGGCCTCGCTCGAGAGCTCGCTGCTGGCGCTGCACCTCGCCGAGCTGCGCGCAGGCAATGCGGTCGAGGCCCCGATCTACGACTTCGCGGAGCATACGCGTAGCGCGAAGACCCGACGCATCGCACCGGCGCGGCTGATCATCGTCGAAGGCATCCTCGTGTTCGCCGAAGCCGAGCTGCGCGAACAGATGGACATCAAGATCTTCGTCGATACTGACGCAGACATCCGCCTCATTCGCCGTATCCGCCGCGATATCGAGGCCCGCGGGCGCACGTTCCAGTCGGTCCGCGACCAGTACTACGCGACCGTGCGCCCGATGCACATCGAGTATGTCGAGCCGACAAAGCGCTGGGCCGATCTGATCGTCCCGGAGGGCGGCGATAACCACGTCGCGCTCGACGTGCTCCTCGGCCGGCTCGGCCGCATTGCGTTCGACTAAGGGACCAAGATCGACGAGCCGGTCGTCGCGCGTGACTCGAGGTCTCGGGCCTAGCGTGGCAGGACGACGCTGAAAGTCGAGCCTTCGCCGGGCGTGCTGTCGAGACGGATCGTTCCACCGTGAGCCTCGATGAGCTGGCGCGTGATGTACAGACCCAGGCCGAGGCCGCCGTAGTTCGCGGGGACGGCGCGCTCGAACTTCTCGAAGATGCGCTCAGCGTCGCGGCTCTCGATGCCGATGCCGTGATCGCGGATGTGGATCTCGACGTGGCTCGGCGTCGCGACCCCCTCGATATTGATCGGACCGCCGCGCCCGTACTTGATGGCGTTCGTGAGTAGGTTCGTGAACACCTGCGCGAGGCGGAGCTGGTCCCAGCGCCCTCGCTGCGACGCGACGCAGACCTCGATCGTCGACCCCACGAGGTCGGCACGTGGCCGCATACGATCGGCGATGGCGGAGACAAGCTCCGCGAGATCGAGCTCGGTGCGAGCGAGGACGATGTGGCCGCTGCCGTCGTGCTGTGCGTCGATCAGCGTGTTCATCAGCGTAGACAGGCGCAGCAACTCGTCGAGCGCGGCGCGCGCAGGTCCGCCGAGCTGCTCGAGCTGGTTGCGATCGATCATGCGCACCAGGTGCTGGAGCTGAAGGCTCACGTTCGTGATCGGGGCACGGAGCTCGTGCGACGCGACCATCAGGAACTCTTCGCGCAGCGCAAGCGTCCGCTCCGTTGTCTCTATCAGCGCGGTGCGCTCCGCCTCCAGCTGCTTGCGCTCGGTGATGTCACGGATGACGCTGAGCAGGAGCGTGCGATCACCGCCGGCCAGTCCGCGCGAGCTGACCTCGACGTCGAGCAGGGTGCCGTCCTTGCGGCGGTGGACGGTCTCGAACAGCACGCCGCGTCCCGCGCTGGCCGCCATCATCTGTTGCCGGACGTCGCTGGGGTCGGCACGTAACTGGTGGATCGTGAGCGCGGTTAGCTCTTCGTGCGTGTAGCCGTAGGCCAGGACCGCGGCATGGTTGGCGTCGACCACACGGGCGGTCTCGCCGTCGAGCACGAGCAAAATGTCGCGCGCGTTCTCGAAAAAGCGCGCCTCGATTTCTGGGGCCCGTGTCGCCGACAACGTGACTATCGTAGCGGATCCCCCGTGACAAATCCGCACGGTGAAGCGCGAGCGAGGACAGCGCGAGACCGCATCCGTCGTTCACCTAGCGGGTACACTGCGGGTGTGTCGTCACTACCGATCGTCGTTGTCACCGGAGGAGCGGGCTTCATCGGCTCGCACACGGTGGATCGCCTGATGGAGACCGGACTCCGGGTCGTTGTCCTCGATAACTTCTCGACGGGAAAGCGAGCGAACCTCTCTCGCTGGACCGACAATCCGGCGCTGCACGTCGTCGTGTGTGACGTCGCCCATGGCATCGCCACCGCGCTCGCCTCGATCACCCGGGTCCACGGGCCAGTCGAACGCATCATCCACCTCGCGGCGCAGGTCTCGGTGGTCAACTCGGTCGCCAACCCGCTCGTCGACATGACGATCAACTACGGCGGCACGCTTCACGTGCTCGAGTATGCGCGCGCGTACGGCGTCAAGAAGGTCGTGCTCGCGTCGTCGGCGGCGGTCTATGGCGACGTGACCGAGATGCCGGTCGGCGAGGACACTCCCTGCCGTCCCGTGTCGCCCTACGGCATGAACAAGTACGCCAGCGAGCTCGCGCTCGACTACTACGCGAACGTGCACGCCGTACCGACCACGTCCCTGCGCTTCTTCAACGTCTACGGTCCGCGCCAGGACCCATCGAGCCCGTACTCCGGCGTGATCTCGATCTTCACCGATCGCGCGCGCGCGGGGCGCGGCCTGACGATCTTCGGCGACGGCAGCCAGACCCGCGACTTCGTGTTCGTCGGAGACATCGTGCGCGGCATCCTCGCTGCTGCACGCGACGGAAACTCGCGCTTGGTCGCTAATGTCGGCACGGGCAGTGAGGTCACCATACTCGAGCTCGCGAGGGCGATCGTCGGGCTGTGTGGTGGTCGGTCGACAATCGATCACGCCGAGGCGCGCCCGGGCGAGATCCTCAAGTCGCGCGCGCGTGTTGACCGGCTGCGCGACGCGCTCGGTGTGGTCGCCGAGACCAAGCTCGTCGACGGCCTGCGCTTGACGGTCGGTTAGAGGGTCTGGACCTTCTTGCCGGCGGACACCCAGCCGGCGATGCCCTCGGGCATGACCTTCACGTTGGTGTAGCCCGCGGTCAGCGCGCGCTCGGCTGCCTCGTGCGAGGCACCGCAGTGAGTGTTCGCGCAATAGAATACCAGCTGTTTGGACTTGTCGGATGGCAGCTCCGACAGCTTGAACGTCTCTGAATCGGACAGCAGCACCGCGCCCGGGACCACGCCCATCTTCTGGCGGGTCTTCTCGCCGTTGGCGTCGACGGGCACGCAGTCGCCCTTGGCGAGGCGCTGATCCACCTCGTCGACGGAAACGACCGGGACCTTCGAGGCCTTGTCGGCAGACGTGTCGGCGGCCTTGTGGCAGGCAGCGCCAGCGCCCACGGCGAGAACGGCAGCGAGGAGGAGCGTACGCATGACGGCGACCTTACCGAACGTGCAGCGTTGTGCAAGATGCTAAAGACTTCCTGCATGCCCGACAGCCCCTGGATCTTCCGAACCTACGCGGGGCACTCGAGCGCGCGCGCCTCCAACGAGCTGTATCGGCGCAACCTCGCCGCCGGTCAGACCGGCTTGTCGATCGCGTTCGATCTCCCCACGCAATGTGGCTACGACAGCGACCACCCACTCGCGCGGCCCGAGGTCGGCAAGGTCGGTGTGCCGATCGCGTCGCTCGACGACATGCACACCCTGTTCGATGGCATCCCGCTCGAGCAGATGAACACCTCGATGACGATCAATGGCACCGCGATGTGGCTGCTCGCGCTCTACGTCGCGCTCGCTCGCGAACGTGGTGTGCCCGAGGCGGGCCTGCGTGGCACCACGCAGAACGACATCGTGAAGGAGTACCTTGCGCGTGGCACGTACATCTTTCCGCCCGAGCCGTCGCTCGATCTGATTGCCGAGACCTACGAGTACTGCGTGGCGAACGTCCCGCAATGGAATCCATCGAACATCTGCAGCTATCACCTGCAGGAAGCCGGTGCGACGCCGGTCCAAGAGCTCGCGTTCGCTCTCGGTGATGCTGTCGGTGTGCTCGATCGCGTGAAGGAGCGCGGTCGCGTCGATGCGAAGGCGTTCGCGCAGTGCGTCGGCCGCGTCTCGTTCTTCGTCAACGCGGGCATGCGCTTTGTCGAGGAGATGTGCAAGATGCGCGCGTTTGGTCAGCTCTGGGACGAGCTGTGCCGCGAGCGCTACGGCGTCACTGATCCGAAGCTGCGCCAGTTCCGTTACGGCGTACAGGTCAACTCCCTCGGCCTCACCGAGCAGCAACCCGAGAACAATGCGTGGCGCATCTTGATCGAAACGCTCGGCGTGACCTTATCGCGCGACGCACGGTGCCGTGCACTGCAGCTGCCGACCTGGAACGAAGCGCTGTCCCTGCCACGTCCGTGGGATCAACAGTGGTCGCTGCGCCTGCAGCAGATCCTCGCCTACGAGACCGATCTGCTCGAGTACGGTGATCTGTTCACCGGCAATCCCGTCGTCGAGGCCAAGGTCGCCGCGCTGTGCGAGCAGGCCCGGACCGAGCTGGCACAGATCGACAACATGGGCGGGATCCGGGGCGCGATCGAGAATGGCTACTGCAAGCGCGAGCTCGTTCGCTCGATGGCGCAACGAATGGCGCGGATCGAACGCGGCGAGCAGACCGTCGTGGGCGTCAACAAGTGGACCGAGGCTCTTCCGTCGCCGCTCACGACCTCCGCGGATGGTGGTGTGTTCCAGGCCGATCCGACCGCTGTCGACGCGGCGTTCGCGTCACTCGAACACACGCGCAGCACGCGCGATGCAGGGCGCGTCAAGGATGTGCTGGCCCGTCTCGAAGCTGCTGCGCGCGCGAGCCAGCCGATCATGGAGCTCTCGATCGAATGCGCGCTCGCTCGCGTCACCACCGGCGAGTGGGCCGGGACCCTGCGCAACGTGTGGGGCGAGTACCGTGCCCAGACCGGCGTGCAAGGTGCACGCATCGCCGAGGGCGAAGGCTGGACCGCGCTGCGCGCACGCCTCGAGGCCCACGTCACGCGTACCGGGCGGCGCCCGCGCCTACTGGTCGGTAAGCCGGGACTCGATGGACACAGCAATGGTGCCGAGGTGATCGCGGTCGCGGCGAAGGACGCCGGGTTCGAGGTCATCTACGCGGGCATCCGGCTCGAGCCGGCAGCGATCGCGCAGACCGCCGTGCAGGAAGCCGTCGACGTGATCGGTCTGTCGATCCTCTCCGGG
>JAYVWH010000878.1:0-3428 GCA_043786265.1 Kofleriaceae bacterium
TTCGTCGTTGTGCCGTCGATGCCCCACATCTCGCAATTCGGTCGGGTGAGCTCGAGGATGCGCGAGCTGTCGCCGCCCTGCGCGACCGCGGCGGCAAGCGCCTGTGCGGTGCACGACGCCGGCGTGCCGGTTCCAACGACGGTGGTCGGGGTGGTGACGTCGACATCAGTCGGACGCGGGCGCCTGCTCGACGGGCTCGGGCGGGAGCTCGAGGCTGATCCGGCCGATCACACCCTTGCGAAACTCCTGGACGAAGATCTCCGCGGCCTGGTGCAGATCGACGGTGCCACCCTTTCGGAGCGCGCCGCGGCGTCGCCCGATCTCGGTCAGCAGCGCCTGGCCTTCGAGGGGCTTCGACTTGAGCTTGTAGCGGGCGACGAGCAGGTGGGGATACTTCTCGAGCAGGTAGCGAGCGCCGAAGATGCCGATCGTGAGGTAGTCAATCGCGGTATCGGGAATCGAGCCTGCGAGGGCGAGCCGAAACGCGCGCGACTCGTCTTCGATCTTGGGCCACATGAGCCCTGGGCTGTCCGTGATCTGCGTGCCGCTCGCGAGAGTGACAAGCTGCTGTTCCTTGGTCACGGCCGGCTTGTCGCCGACCTTGGCGACCGCCTTGTTCATCATCGTGTTGAGCAGCGTCGACTTGCCGACGTTGGGGACGCCCGCGATGAGGGCGCGGACAGCCTTGTCAGGTCCGCGGTGCGCCGCGAGGTTGCGGGAGAGCTCCGCGATCTGCTTGCGCGCGTCCAGGGGGCGGTCCGTGGTCGCAGCGAACGCCCGGACCCCCGGCTCGCGCTCGAAATGCTCCACCCAGGCACGGGTGACCGCCGGATCCGCGAGATCACTCTTGGTCAGGACCTTGATCGCCGGTTTTGAGCCCCGAAGCTCGGAGATCAGCGGATTGGAGCTCGCCCGGGGCAGCCGAGCGTCAATCACCTCGATGATGACGTCCTGGGAGGGCACCAGCGCGGTCAGCTCCCGCCGCGCCTTGGTCATGTGACCGGGGTACCACTGGAGCGTCATTGCACTTATCTACCTGGTTTTTTCGGCTCCTTGCGGCCTCGGCAAAATACGGCGTCGAATTCCATCGACAAAGCCCCCCGAAACGCGAGACACGAGCGTTACGGAACTCGGCTGTGGGCCTCTTGCTCCCATTTGATTCCGGCGCTTTCGAAGGAAATACGATGTCTGAAGGTACGATCAAGCGTCTCACTGATAAGGGTTTTGGTTTCATCGCGAACGGAACGGGCACTGACCTGTTCTTCCACATGTCGGCCGTCGAAGGCGTCCGCTTTGAGGAGCTTCGCGAGGGACAGAAGGTCTCGTATAACGAGGGCCGTGGTCCGAAGGGTCCGCGCGCGGAAAACATCCGCGTCATCGGCTGAGTCGAACCAACTCACTTTAACAACGGGTCGGCGGAAACGCCGGCCCGTTTTGCATTTCTGGCATGGCCTACCTCGATCTCCACCGCCACCTCGAAGGCAGTCACAGCGTGACCGCGCTTCTCGATGTCGCGCGCACGTTCGCGATCCACGACCCGACGTTCTACGACGCGGCCGCGGCCCGGTTCCGGACACCCGACGAGCTCGCCGCCGACATCACGATGGCGACGCCGACCGATGATTCGCGCGTGTTCTACGCCTGCATCGTCAAGGCACGTGCGGCCTACGTCAGTGTTCCGGCGATCGGAGCGCTCGCGCAAGCGGCGTTCAACGAGGCAGCCGCGGACTGCGACGGCTTCGAGATGCGGCTCAGCCTGTTCTCGATGGCGCGCACGCTGGTCGAGCGGCAACGACCCGACTGGAAGAACCTCCCGCCGAGCGAATTTGCCGACGCCTACGCGCGGCCGATCTTGCTCGCGGTGATCGCCGCGCGTGACGCAGCCCAAGCGGCAACCGGCACGCCGATGCTGCTGCGGCTTGGTCTGTCACGGACGTTCGAGAGTGAAGCGCACTATCGCGCGCTCGCAGCGATGGTGGCTGACCACACGAGTGCGCTCGTCGGGCTCGACGTGCTCGGCATCCTGCCGCCGCCCGACACCGAACCACTACCGCCGGCCCTCGTCGCGATCCTCGGTGAGTTGCGGCGCTCGCTTCCCGACCTGACGATCCACGCAGGTGAGTTCGACGGGCACGCATCCCTCGACCGTACGCTCGCACTGGCCCCGCGCGGCATCGGCCACGGCGTCCACGCGCTCGAGAGCGCCGCTACACTCGCGAGCCTCGCGCACGACGGGGTCACCCTCGAGGTGTGTCCGACGAGCAATCGCTTGTTGATCCCGACGCGCCTGGCCGCTCTGGAGCGAGCGCACGGCGGACGCACACCGCTGGCCGCTCTCCAGCAGGCGGGCGTTCATTGCGTCCTCGGCAGCGACGATCCAACGCCACTGGGCACGGCGTTCCGCGCCGAGCTGAAGGTCGCGCGCGCCCGGGGCGTCGATCTCGCGCGGCTCGAGGCTGACATGGGGCGGCGGTGGACAGAGATCACGGGCTCCGCCGCTCCCGTGTCTCGCTGACATCTCGGTGCTAGGGTCCTTTCGCATGTTCCCCCGTCGAGCCGCCAGCGTCGTGCGACGGGCCAAGTGGTTCGCGAGCGATCGAGCGTGGACAGCGAACTGGCGGGCGATCAGGGCAGTTGCGACGCCGTGGGCACGCGAGCAATACGAGGCTGCACGCGCGAAACTGGCGGCGGGGCGAACCGCGCCGCGACGCGAGCCGGTGGTGATCGACCGCGCAAAGATCGATGCGTGGTTGCGTGATGCCGCTCCGCCGGGTGTTCCGTTCGAAGCAATCGTGTTGCCGACGAGCGAGCTGGCGACGCGGTTTGGTGACGGACCGCTCGACCGGCGCAGCCTGCACATGCACGGCAAGACCAAGATGACCCATCGGGCGATCCCGAGCGAGGCAGTCATCGTGCTCGCGCTGTTCAGCGATGTCGCGGCCGACTACTTCGTCGAGACAATGGCTGCCGATGTCGCGGCAGACGTCAATCACGCGTACGGGCAGGGGATGGCGTTCGCCGATGCGCAGGCGAACGTTCCGATCCTCCTCAAGGAAGTAGCGACCGCGGCCGGGCTCGGAACGATCGGTAAGAACGCGCTGTTCTTCTCGCGCCGGTTCGGCTTCAACTGCAAGCTCAACGTGATCCTGTTGCACGCGCCGGTGGATCGCTACGACGCGACGCCGACGAACAGCAGCTGGAAGCTCCCCGATTGCAGCACCTGCAACCTCTGCGTCGAGGCGTGCCCGGTCAGTGCCTTCGACGACTACGTGATCACGCGAACCGAATCGTGCGATCGCCTGATCGCCGGCGACTTCTTCGGCGCACGGCGCGACCACATGTGCCGCGCGTGCATCACGCGCTGCCCGGTCTCGAATGACGTCCACAAGCTGTGCCGCGAGGAGGGCGCTCCGAAGCGAACGTTCTGG
>JAYVWH010000879.1:0-4822 GCA_043786265.1 Kofleriaceae bacterium
GTCGGGACCAAGGACGGCGCCGAAGCGGCGATGACCTACGTCTCGGCGTACCTGCTCGAGCAAGCGCTCTCGATCGACAACATCTTCGTCATCGCGCTCGTGTTCAAGGCCTACAAGGTCCCGCGGCAGTACCAGCACCGCGTGCTGTTCTGGGGAATCATTGGTGCGGTCGTGTTCCGCGTCGCGATGCTCGGCGGCGGCGTGTGGCTCGCGAAGAAGTTCGACTGGATCTTCTACATCTTCGGCGCGTTCCTCGCCTACAAGGGCGGAGAGATGCTGCTCAAGTCGATCAGGGAGCTGCGCGGCACGGGCGAGGAGGAGGAAGAAGAGGAGCCCAAGACTCCCTCCCTCGTGAAGTTCATCCGTCGCATCGTCAAGATCGTCCCGGACACAGCCGGCCACTTCCGCACCAACGTCAACGGCAAGATGGTGCTGACGATGCTCGCGATCTGCCTCTTGCAGGTCGAGCTCACCGACGTCGTGTTCGCGCTCGATTCGATCCCGGCGGTGCTCAGCGTCTCGCAGGAGACATTCATCATTGTCACGTCGAACATCTTCGCGATCCTCGGCCTGCGCTCGCTTTACTTCGTGCTCGCTGGCGCGATGGCCGAGTTCAAGTACCTCGAGCTCGCGCTTGGCCTGCTCCTCCTCGGCATCGGCGCGAAGATGATCCTTCACGCGCACGTGCACATCTCGCATCTGGTGTCGCTCGCCGCGATCGGCGGCATCCTCGCCGCGGGCGTGCTCGCATCGCTGATCGATATGAAGCGCAACCCGCCCAAGGCTGCGCACGAGCCTAGCGAACCAGGACCAACATCTCCGTCTCCATGATGTCCTCGGCCCAGCGGCGCTTGTAGTCCATCTCGGTACCGAGGTCGTAGCGCCCCACTCCTTCGGCGCACAATTCGACGATCTGCTGGTACTGCAGCAGGCTGCCGATGCCGAGATGAGCGAGGTCAGCGTCGTACGAGAACTGCAGGCCGCGATACTCGCCGCCCATGACGGCGCCGAGGATGTAGCCGGCGTCGCGGCCCGCGATCCGCGCAAAGATCGTCCGCTGCTGACCGAGCTGACACAGCCGGGGCAGCATCGCGGCGTAGAACGCGCGCATCGGCCCCTGCGCTATACCGACGCCATCGCGCGACTTCCAGCTGTTGACCTCGACGTCCTGGATCCGCTCGTACAGCGACGTGGCTTGCGCCTCGGGAACGCGTACCGATTCGTACGTCAGCCCGGCGGCCTCCGCGGCACGTATCGACTTGCGGATCGACTTGCGCAGGTCGCGCGAGCGTCGCCCCAAGAACCCATCGACGCCGCCCTCGAGACTCGCGACATGGCGCACGGTCGGCTGGCCGCGCCGCCGCTCCCAGCGGGCCGGAAGTGTGGCGTCCAGGGCACGGCGTTGCGGCCCGGCAACGGTCAACCCGGCGAGGATCGTTAACTGCCAGTCACGCCGTCCGGCAAGGAGAGGCACCACTTCGGCGACGAGGGCCTCCGCGTCATGACCGATCAGCGGCGCTGCGAGGCCCCAGGCAAGCTCCATCGGCTCGATGTAGGGGAACCCCGCCGGGTGGATGCCTCGCATCGCGGCGAAGTAGCCATGGGCCCCCTTGAACGAGAATGGGGCCCGCGGAGGCATCAGGGCGGCCGTCGCGGCCAGGATCCAGGCGCTCGAAGAGCAAAACCGATCGATTGCGGGTGTTTGTGCTACCTCGCGATCGAAGTCATCCGCGATCGCCGCGAGGTCGATCGGTTCCACGAGTGGCACTGTAGCTGCAATAATGACCGCGATGCGCCAGATCGCCGTGGTGGTGGCGGCAGCGGTCCTTGCGACCGGCTGCACGACCAATACATACAAGATTCCCCGCGGCGAGCTTCAGCGCTTGTCGATGATGCAGCCAGAAGCTCGAGGGGAGCACGTCCGCGTCTCTCAGCAGCTCAGCGAGCAGGACACCGGTCCTTCGCAGCCGGTGACGGCGGAGACGCAGATCATATTCTTCCCCGACATCACCATCTCGGGCCCGCGGCGGCGGCAGTACTACCAGAGCAATTCGACCTGGGGAGCGGGCGGTGTCCGCGCGCCTTCGGGCGGCGGCGGAATGCACCTGGGCCTCGGCGGAGGTGGTGGCGGTGGTGACAAGGGTGCGGCGATCGCGATCCTCGTCGTGGCAGCGATCGCTCTGTTCGCGGTCGTAGCCGTCGAGAGCTCGCGGTTCGACGGCGATGTGCGGCTCCATCCGATGCACCCGGTCTATCTCACCAGCCAGGCCGGCGAGCGAATCGTGTTGCCGCTTGCGTGGATCGATCCGGAGACCGCAGCGTGGACGAAGACGGCCTACGTGCGGCGCACCGATGGTCCGTGGCAGCAGCTCTCACGCGCGCCGCTCGATCGCGAGGGCTGGAACTTCTCGATGTACGGCGGCGTCGGAATCTACTCTGGCATCGACGGCTCGCGCGGCTCGGGTCCCGCTTCGACGATCCAGCTCGGATACTTCCCGATGCATCAGTTCGGCATCGTCGGATCGCTGTTCATGGGTTGGCGCGACAACGAGGTCGGCACGACGAACTTCCACGCGCGCTATGGCTTCGAGGGTCAGGTGTTCCCGATCTCGAGCGGCATCTTGCAGCTCGGTGGCTACGTCGGCTTTGGCGGCGCGTATCGCAGCGACGAGCGGTTCATCCAGGGCCAGGTCGTCGACCACCGGTCAGAGACCTCGGGCCTTCTCGACGGCGGTGTGATCCTGCAGCTCGATATTCACTCGCGCATCGCGCTGACCGGTCGGTTCGGTCTCGCAGACACGTTTGGCGAGAAGACCGCGGAGACCCTGTTCGGAGTCAGCGTCTACTGATCGACTCCGCACTCCCTTCGGGAGCGCTGCGCGCCTCAGCAAAGCTGAGGCTTGCGATCTACTTCTGGAACTTCGTCTTCCACTCGTCGTACGGCATGCCGTAGATCTGCTCGCGTGCGTCGGGGTCGCTGATCTCGATGCCGCGTTCGGCCGCGGCCGCGCGGTACCACTTCGACAAGCAGTTGCGGCAGAAGCCCGCGAGGTTCATCACGTCGAGGTTCTGGACGTCGGTGCGCTCGCGGAAATGGTCGACGAGCCGGCGAAACGCAGCTGCCTCGATCTCCGTGCGCGCCTGATCGGGAATGTCGGTGAGACTCGAGCCGGGTGCGGGTACCATACGCGCTGGATAGCATGTGCTATGGAGGGCGGGTGGAGTTGCCCAGCTCGGTCACGACACTCGAGATAGGCGACACGAAGTACTTCGTGGTCGGCACCGCGCACGTCTCGCAGCGTTCCGTCGACGAGGTCAAGCAGGTGATCGAGCAAGTCAAGCCTGACGTCGTGTGCGTCGAGCTGTGCAAGGGCCGCTACGACTCGCTCACCAAGGACAGCGCATTCCGCGACCTCGACGTGTTCAAGGTCGTGCGCGAAGGCAGGGGTCTCTACCTGCTCGCGCACCTCGCGCTGTCGAGCTACCAGCGCCGCCTCGGTGCAAGCCTTGGCGTCAAGCCAGGCGCCGAGCTGCTCGCCGCGGTCAACACCGCCAAGGATCACAACATCCCGGTCGAGCTGATCGATCGCGACATCAACATCACGCTCAAGCGCACGTGGGCGAACCTCGGCATCTGGAAGCGATCGATGTTGATGTCGTCGCTGCTCGTCGGCTGGGAGGACAAGAAGGGCGAAGCGGTTACCGAGAAGACCGTCGAGGATCTCAAGGAGCCCAAGGCGCTCTCGGAGATGCTGACCGAGCTCGGTCGCGCGGTGCCCGAGGTGAAGGGACCGCTCGTCGATGAACGCGACAAATATCTGCTCTCGAAGATGACCGAGGCGGGCCGCGGCAAGAAGACGGTCGTCGCGGTCGTCGGTGCCGCGCACGTGCCGGGGATGTCCGCGAACGTAGGCACCGTGATCGATCGCGATGCGCTCGATAAGCTGCCGCCACCGTCGCTGCTGTGGCAGATCGTGAAGTGGGGCATCCCTGCCCTGTTCATCGTCGCGCTGATCTACGGCTGGCAGTTCGGCGACAAGCGCAGCCTCTACGAGATGATGGTCGCGTGGATCCTGCCGACGTCGATCGGTGCGGCGGGCCTCACGCTGCTCGCTGGTGGATCGCTACTGAGCGTGTTGACGGCTCTCGTCGTCGCGCCGATCGCGGCAATTCACCCGTTGCTCGGAACCGGCATGGTCGTCGGCCTCGTCGAGGCGTGGCGGCGGCGGCCGAATGTCGCTGATTGCGAGCGGTTACCCGACGACGTGCAGAGCCTGAAGGGATTCTGGCGCAATCCTGTCACACGGATTCTGCTGATCGCGGTCGCGTCCGGGATCGGGACCGCCGGTGGGTTCTGGCTTGGCGTGGTGTGGGTCGCAAAGCTGCTGTGATGCTTCTCGTGGACTTTGCCGGTCCGACCACGATAAGACCACGCCATGATCAATCGGCGTGACGCGCTCAAGCGGATCGGCGGACTGGCCGGGGCAGCGACGCTCGGGCGGTTCTTGTCTGCGTGTGGCGACGATGGCGGCGGCGGTCCGGTCGGCATCACGACGTACGTCTACTTGATGCTCGAGAACCGTACGTACGATCACGTGTTCGGCGCGCGCAGCCTCCTCGAAGGCAAGCCCGGCAACGGCATCACCGCTGGTATGTCAAACCTCGATCTCAACGGTCAGCCAGTCTCGCTCTACGAGCCGACGAGCATGGTCGATCAGATGTGCGTCGCCGCCGATCCTCCGCATGGCTGGGCGGGCTCGCGCGTGCAGTGGAACCTCGGCGCGAACGACGGGTTCGTCAAGGCGCACCAGTCGGAGCATCC
>JAYVWH010000880.1:0-4332 GCA_043786265.1 Kofleriaceae bacterium
TTCAACGACGTCGCGGAAGCCACGGGCCGCATCAAGGTTCGCGAGGTCAACCTGATCGACGGCGGTGACGGCAAAACGCTGCCGGCGTACGCCGCGGCCTATCCGGCCACGATGGGCGCGCTCCTCCAGCAGGTGACCGCCACGCTCGGCATCGACATCGCGAAGGTCATCACCGGTTCCAGCAGCGGATCGACGGGGAGAGGCTAGTCATGAACGAGATCATGGGTAATGTTGTCATGGTCGGCGCGATCGCCGTTCTCGGTGCACTGCTGCTGATCGCATTGATCGTCTCGCGCATCATCTACATCTGCCCGCCGAACGAGGTGCTGATCTTCTCGGGCAGTCATCACAAGTCCGAGGAGACGAACGAGGACGGGACCTCCAAGATCCTCGGGTACCGCATCGTGCAAGGCGGTCGCGGCTTGCGCGTTCCGCTGATCGAGGTCGTCGATCGCATGGACCTGACGAACATGCCGATCGACCTCAAGGTCCAGGGCGCGTACTCCAAGGGCGGCATCCCGCTCAACGTGCAAGGCGTCGCGAACGTGAAGATCTCGAGCAAGTCGAAGCATCTCCATAGTGCGATCGAGCGCTTCCTCGGCATGAGCCGCGACCAGATCATGGCGATCGCTCGCGAGACGCTCGAAGGCAACCTGCGCGGCGTGCTGTCGACGCTGACGCCCGAAGAGGTCAATCAAGATCGCGAGAAGTTCGCCGGCGAGCTCGTGCACGAGGCCGACCACGATCTCGCACGCGTCGGGCTCGAGCTCGACACGCTGAAGATCCTGCACGTGTCCGACGACAAGGGGTACCTCGAGTCACTCGGCCGCCGCCAGACCGCCGAGCTGCTCAAGAAGTCGCGGATCGCCGAGGCCGAAAACCACGCGCTGTCGCAGGAGAACTCGGCAGATAACTTGATGCAACAGGAGATCGCGAAGGTCGAGGCCGAGATAGCGACCGCTCGCGCCGAAGGCCAGCGCCGCATCGCCGAGGCACAGACGCGCAAGGGCGCGCTCGTCGCCGAGTCGCGCGGTCAGGTTCAGGCACTGCTCGCCAAGGCGAGCGCCGAGGTCGACGTTCAGAAGGCGCGCCTCGCCCAGGTCCGCTTCCAGCTGATCGCCGACAAGGTGAAGCCGGCCGAAGCCAAGAAGGCACAGATGATCGCGCAAGCGCGTGGCTCGGCCTCGAAGATCGTCGAAGAAGGTAAGGCGACCGCCACTGCGATCCGCTCGCTCGGCATGACGTGGGCAAAGGCGGGCGACAACGCGCGCCAGATCTTCGTCGCGCAGAAGCTGCAGAGCTTGGTCGGCACGATGATGAGGACGGTCGGCGAGATGCCGATCGACAAGATCACAGTGATCGACAAGGAGCTCGCCGCCAACGGCAGCAACTTCGCGGTCAAGGCCGCGGTCACGTCCGAGCAGCTCAAGCAGATGCTCGGCGTGGACATCACGCAGATCGCGAATCGTCTCGGTGGTCAGCCCGCGCTGACGCCGAAGACCGAGCGCTAAGCTACTTCGCGCTGTCGATCGACTCCGCGCCGCCGCCCCTTTCGATCCACGCCTTCACGCGATCGCCGAGCACCGGCAGCGTGACGGCACCGGCGCCAAGGACGATCGCGTGAAATGACGGCAGGTCGAATCGCGTACCGAGCGCGGTCTCGGCCTCCTTGCGTAGCCGCAAGATCTCGAGCTGGCCGACCTTGTACGCGAGCGCTTGGCCCGGCCACCCGATGTAGCGGTCGACCTCGTTCGAGATGTTGATCGTCGTCAGCGCGGTGTGGTCGCGCATGAACGCCTCTGCCTGTGCCCGTGTCCAGCCCATCGCGTGGATGCCGGTATCGACCACGAGCCGCGACGCGCGCCAGGCGTCGTAGCTGAGCTTGCCGAGGCGATCGAGGTCTGACGAATACAGGCCCATCTCGTCGGCGAGCCGCTCGGTGTAGAGCGCCCAGCCTTCGACGAACGCGGTCGAGCCGTCGAGCTTGCGGAACGCAGGCAGCTGACCGAGCTCCTGCGCGATCGCGATCTGCAGGTGATGGCCCGGAATCGATTCGTGCCAGGTCAGCGCCTCGAGCTCGAAGCGCGGCCGGGTCTCGGGCTTGTACGTGTTCACGAAGTACTCGCCCGGCTTGCTGCCGTCGTAGTTGGGCTGCCGGTAGTAGGCGATCGTCGAGTACGGCGCTTCGTAGGCCGGTATCTCGCGCATCACGCAGTCGGTCTTCGGCAGCACGGAGAAGTAGCGTCCCATCGCAGCTTTCGCGCGATCGAGCGACTTCTGCGCCGCTGCCATCAGCTCCTCGCGCGACGTGAAGTACAGCGCCTTGTCGTCGCGCAGCCGCGCGAGCGTCGACGCGAGGTCCTTTGTACCGAGGAGCTTTGCGCCGAGCTCCGCGAGCTCGCGGTCGGTGCGCGCGATCTCGGACTGCCCCAGGTCGTGGAGCGTCGGGGCGGTCATCGGCAGACCGACGTGGAACAGGATCGACGCGCGGTAACACGCGTCGCCATCGGGCACACCGACGAGCCCCTCCTTGTCGGTGCGCGCCTTCGCGAGCACGTTGTCGCGCAGGAAATCGCGATAGCGGACGACCGCGGGCACGATCTGCTGCGACACGACCTCGCGCAGCTGTGCGTTGAGCTCGTCGCGCACGCCCGCTGGCCACGGATCTGGATCAGCGGCCGTCCAGGCCGGCGTCGCCATCGCCCAGGTATCGGGTGCCTTGTCGAGCTCGGCATCGAGCTGCGCGATCGCTCGCTTCACCTTCTCGACCGACGACACGCGACCGTGCGCGAGGCCGAGCGCCAGATTTGCGATCGAGTCGTCGAACTGCTTCGCAGCCTGGCGCATGCGCGCGACGAGGCTGCGTGCGTCGTCGGGCGACTTCACCGGGTGTTGCTCGACGAGGTAGCTCAGCTCGCCGAACACGCTGCCGCCGCCCGCATCGACGACCCACTCGTGCATGCGGCAGACCTCGAGCCCCTGCTCTGCCTCGAGGCGGCCCCGCAGCAGCTTGAACGTGACTTCATCGACGGCGCCGAGGGACGCTGCGTCTAGCTTGTGCAAGCGAACGAGCAGCGCATCGCGCTCGGCATCCCGCGCGTCGATCGATGCCGCATCGCGGGGTGCGAGTTGGTCGTCGTAGCGGTGATCGCCGAGCGTGGTCGCCCACGTCGGCGCGGCCTTCATCATCACCTCCCAGTGGTCCGCGACGACGGCGCGAAGCGACGGATCCTGGATGCCCGCGACCGCATCGGCCGCGAGCGGAGACGGTTTGCTCGCATTCATGGTCGTCCTCGCTGGCGGTGCCGAGCACGCGAAAGCCAATACACACACAACCGCCGCCCGCATCCCGCGTTTGTACTACGCTTCGCTCGGTGCTTGCCCATCTGTTCGACGGGACCTACGAGCTGTTTCGCTCGTGGTTCGGTGCGCCACCCGCACAGCACGAGGGTCGCGAGGTCGGCGCGACGCGCGGTTTTTTGCGCTCGCTCGCGATGCAACTGAGGTCGGGCAAGGTCACGCATGGCGGTGTCGCGTTCGACCACGTGATCGAATCGTTCCGCAACGACCTGTTCGCCGGTTACAAGACGGGCGAAGGGGTCGATCCGCGGCTGCTCGCGCAGTTCCCGCTGGTCGAACGCGCCGCCGCTGCACTTGGCCTCACCGTGTGGCCGATGGTCGAGTTCGAAGCCGACGACGCGCTCGGGACGGCCGCACACCACCTCGCGAAGGATCCGCGCGTGACGCAGATCCGCATCGTGTCGCCCGACAAGGACATGTGCCAGTGCGTGATCGGCACCCGCGTCGTGGCCTGGGACCGCTGGAAGGACGTCGTGATCGACGAACCCGGCGTCGTCGCGAAGCACGGCGTGATGCCGGCATCGATTCCAGATTGGCTGGGGCTCGTCGGTGACGACGCCGACGGAATTCCCGGCCTGCCCGGCTGGGGCAAAGCATCTGCCGCAAAAGTCCTCACCGTGTACTCGCACATCGAGGCTATTCCCGACGATCACGCGACGTGGAAGGTCCCCGGCGTGCGCGGCACCGATCGCCTCGCAGCTGCGCTACGCGCGCAGCGCACTGACGCGATGCTGTACAAGCTGCTCGCGACGCTGCGGCTCGATTGCCCGATCGTGTGCGACCTCGACGCGCTCGCATGGCGGGGTATCGATGCGCCGGCACTCGCTGCGCTGTGCTCCGAGATCGGGCTCGCGACCGACTCGATCAGGGTTTGACGACGCGCGTGACCTTCGCCGTCCCGGTGAAGTGAATCCCGGCGACGACCGACTTCACGCACTTGTCGAGACCCGCAGCGATCGCGGCCTTGCTGCT
>JAYVWH010000881.1:0-3347 GCA_043786265.1 Kofleriaceae bacterium
AGCAGCGCCCAATCTCGCGTCCACAGGTCGGGAGGCGGCCGGAAGAACGCGAGATCGCGATCGAGCGTCACGCGCAGCTCGCCGGACTCGTCCTGCCAGGCTTGGCGGCGGTAGTTGACGAGACAATCGGCGTGCAGCGGCTCACCGCAGCTTGCGCACAACGCGGCCACCGCTTCGAGCACGCGTCGCGCCTCGCCCCCAAACGAAGCCTCCTGGATCTCCACCATCTCTGTCGTGATCTCGCCGTGCGCGAAGAACGCTGGTACGTCGCGTTTCGGAAGCGCGATCCGCTGCTTGCCGCTGTGCACGCCGTCCCGCGACTTGAGCTCGAGCCAGACGGTTGGCTGGTAGCGAACGAGCTGGCGCAGGTCGGTCGCGGTCTCGGTCAGACCAGGGTGGATGTCGTAATACTCCTTCGCGCGGAGCTTGAGATGACTTCCCGAAGCCTTCGCTCCGCGGAACAGCGTGCGGGAGGTCGTATCGAAGTAGACGGTGGTGACGTGGTGTCGCGGGTCGGGGAGTCGATTCGCACCCTCGCCTTGATGACGATGGGGCTCGATCCTGGCGTCGAGCTCACGGACAAGCGCAGCCGCTTGGTCCGGGCTGATCAAGAACTTCGTCTCGCTCCGCTCGGCGGTCATCCGCGCGTCGTTCGCGAGCGATGTTGCGCTACCGCTCGTCATGATCCTGGCGTGAAGGACATCAGCTCCTCGTTCTGCCCGCCGCCCGTTTCCTTCACCTTGCCCACTCCCGCAACGTACCAGTAGTCCTGGATCAAGGCAGTCGAGCTCGTCCGCTGGACGTGCAGCGCCATGTAGCTACCAGCGATGACAGTGACCGACTCACTCGGTGCGACCACCCGCCATTGCTCGGTCTTCGACTTGGTCGTCGTTGTTCCACCCACGGGCGTCGTGGTCTCCGAGAACGACTCGGACCATTGCGCGCCCGCCGCCGTATGCGCCGCGCTCTCGTCGAGCTTGAGCCGGTAGGGCTGATCGACGTCGGTGCTGGTCATCGTACCAGCCAGGTCGTAGAAGGTTGTTTCGTACCGAACGTCGAGGTCGCCGCTGGCAGCTTCGTACACATCCTTGCTTCCGGTCAGCTGTTCGACATGGACCAGGAAGGCCTGCTTGCCCGCGTGCACACCGCCGACGTCGCGCACACCCATCACGGTGGTCCGCTTGTCCGTTGCCATGTTGGCGGTGTTTCTATCGGTGAGCTTGTACGACCACACCGCTCCGACCGTCCATGGTTCGTAACGCATGGCGGCCGGAATGGAGCCGTCGGTTCCACCGTCAGAACTGTTGCCGCCGCACGCGGCCGTGAAGACGAGTATCGCAATAAGATTACGCATAAGTTCTCCTAGAGGTGAGCGCCGAGCTGAACAAGAACAGTGGTCGAGTCTTTCGAGAGCACCGCGAGCTGCGCGATGCCGAGCGGTGCATTGTCGCCGAACCTCCAGGCCTCGCCTTCGACCTGGAGGCGCCAGAGATCGTGCGCGCCATAGGTGATGCCCGCGGCGACCTCGCCGACGTGGTCACGTTCGATGATCCGATCCGGGTCGATCACGCCGCCGAGTCCGTAGATCTCGAAGTAGCGCTCACCGCGGACGGCAGAGCCAAGGCGATAGGCTGCGATCGCGCGGGTCTCGAGAAACCGCGTTCGGTCATGACCAGGCAGCGTGCCGCCGACGAGCCACGACGTACCGATCATCGCTTCGACCCACGCGCGCAGGCGTCCGCTGCCGACGGCGCGATCGAGCACGAGGTCGAGCTCGCCGGCATACGCGTGTTCGATCACGGGCGGGGCCTCGATCAGAGCCCCCGCGCGTGCAGACCCCGACATGCCGAGCTGCACCCCGCGTGCAGGCCGGATCGAGGCCCGCAGCACGGCGTCCTGACCAAACCCTTCGCCGGCAGGCGCCGCGAGCGAATCCCCAGCATCATTGTGCCCCTGGAAGATACCGGCCCGCAGCTCCGGGTGAAGTTGGCCACCCGGCGCGAGGATCAGCATTGCCCCGACTGCACGACCGGAAACTTGAAGTCGCTTGGTAAGGACGTTGTCGATGAGCCCGCGATCCGCCATCGGCAGTGTCCAGATCGATTCGAGCTCGATCGCCGAGAACGGCATCTTGAAGTTGCCGGCTCGAACGTCGAGCTTGGGCTCGCCCGCGAGCCGGAGCTGCACGTACGCATCCTTGATGCGCGGCTTGATCGCGACCTCGAGCTCGAGCTGGGCGCGCAGGCCGTGGCTCGAACGGTAGTCCAGACCGGCGCGCGCACTTTTGAGCGAGGTCTGCCCCGTGGTGTCGGGCGCACCTTCGAGCTTCACGAGCGCAGCGCGCGCGAAGATGCGGCCGGTGAGCTCGAGCTTCTTTCGCTTCTTCTTCTTCGTTGCCTTGTCGTCGGCGCTGTCGGACGTCACGTCGACGGACGCTGCTGCTTCACCGGCAACGTGCTCGTCGTCGTGCTTGTGCTTTTTCTTGTGCGCTGTCGCCGGGACGTCGGTCGATTCGGTGGGCGGCGCGGGGGGCACGGGCTCGACGACTGGAACACCCGCATCCACGCCGGCATCCGGCAATTCGTCGGCAGCCGCCGTCGCCCCGAGCGCAGCCAGCAGTCCAATCCCGATGAAGTACGAACGGTACAGAGGTCTCACGCGGTTCACCAAACATGCCACGTAACGAGGCTGTCAAGTAACCGAGATGACACCGTCACATTGCCCCAATGGTGCGCAAGCCCTGACTTTTGTGTCGGGTGAGCTACCAGGGTGGAGGTGTGCGTCTGCGGTAGTTGTGCGACCACCGGGCCGGCTCACGGAAGTCTGATCAAGCTACGTTTGTGATCGCGAGCGCGCGAGTCACGCCGCCGGCAACAAGCTCGCAGTCGTCATCGACAACCTTGCCGAGCAGTGCACGGCCCATCGGGGAAGTCGGTGTGACCACGGTGACGGTGCTGGCGAGCACGAGACCCCCACCATGGGCCGCGATGTAGAGCGCCCGTTCGCGACCGTCTTCTTCGATCGTGACGAGCGCGCCAATCGCGACGCGTGACGAGGCCGCGACCGTCGTCACCGCGACCGCTGCGATCGCGGCTTCGAGCTCTGCCACGCGCTGCGCATACCCGCGTGCGAGGTAGCTCTGCTCGAGCCCGCGCGTGTCCTTGTCGTTTTCGGCGCGCGCCTCATCACTGATCGCCCCCTCGGTCGCCGCAGCGTGCGACGCCCGCGCCGTCACGAGCTGCGCGTCGAGCTGTGCCAGTAGCTCGCGCTTGAGATCGGCCTTTGAAGGCTGACGCATGGTGTCGCAGCAGTGTCGCACTTCTCGACGGGGAAGGTCTGATGCAACA
>JAYVWH010000882.1:0-5598 GCA_043786265.1 Kofleriaceae bacterium
GCGCGCGCTCGTGCGAGCACCACGGTGAAACGCGGTAGCTCGGCACGCCGACCTGGCTCTCGCCCGCAGCTTGTCTCTCTCGGAGCGGTCGTAACAATCATCTGATGCGCAGGCGCGGTTGGCGGCCAAGGACGTGTAGACCCGGGCGTGTTCGGCGACGTCCTTGGTGCCCACGCGGTTTCGCGGAGTGTTCGACGACCTGGTGACGACCGTCGCGGATGACTTCCCGTGGACGCTCACGCCCATCGCGTAGAACCCGGAGCGAACTTCCGATCCCGAGTACTAGACTAGAGCCCCTCCAAGATCGATCCGGGCTCTACGGGTTGGGGAGGAGGTAGGGGACAATGACGCGGCGAAGCCGCGCACAGATCTACTTCGGCATCTCGAGGACGATCAGGAAGTCGTTCGTCGGCGCAGCGAGCGCCGCAGCGACGCGACCTTCGGTGTCGATCACCGGCTGGATCGAGATGACCTTGTCGACGCCGCGTCGCTTCGTGCGCCCGACGATCGCCGAGTCGTGACAGTGACCGCCACCGGCGAGCAGCACGAGCTCTCCTGTCGGGTGCGCGGTGGCCCATGCAGCGGCGCCCTCCGCCATCGATTCGTCCCACACCACCTGCGCGGTGTAGATGCGATCCATGCTCGGCATCGGCGGATGCTCGGGATCCGCGGGCGCTTCGCCGCTGCCCGTGCCTGGCGCCGGGGGGGAAGCGCTGCCCGCACCAGCAGGCTCGCTCGGCGGGGGTGCGCTGCCACCGTGGCCATGCTCGCCGCCCATCACTTCCATCGTCGCGTCGAACCACGCGCGGTGCCGCTTGTCGTCGAGCACGAGCTGCGGAAGCTGCTTCGCCTCGTCGGGCGTCAGCCCTTCGATGCCGCGGCGCACGACCGCCTTCGTGAGCTCTCGCGGTGCGTTGAGCGCGAGCAGCGTCGCACCGCCATCGCGCGCGCGATCGATCGTCGGGCCGTAGAAACCGTAGTCGTAGCCCCAGCGGTCGTCGTACCCGGAGCGCGAGCGCAGTGCGACGTCGTCGATCCGTTTGGCGGCGTAGTCGTCGAGCACGCCCTGGAACGGGCGCTGGAACATCTCCATACCGAGCGCGAGCGGTGCGCGATGTACGAGCGTCAGGTGCGTGACGACTTCAAGCTGGAACCAATGGTGGTGCGGGTTGTTGTGCTCCTCGCCGACGCACACCACGCGTGACGCTTCGATCTGACCCCAGAAGGCCTTGGTGTCGACCTGGCGTCCCGTGTGCGCGTCGAGGACCGAGTAGGGCAGTGCGGCCGCCGCGATCCCGCGCTTGGCCTTGCCATCTCCTGCCGTTCTGGACTTGGCCCCGTAGCTCCCGCCGCACGCGAACAAGAAGGCGAACAAGAGCCAGCGAACTGCCATGCGTCGATGCTACACCCGCGACGCATCGTGGATCTCCCGTACCTCACAGCGGACCTGCTCGGTATCGGTGGCGTCTTGCGCACCACGCCCGACGACTTCTTCGTCGACGAGGAGCCCGCATATCCCGCCTCGGGAACTGGCGACCACGTCTTCGCACGGATCGAGAAGCGTGGTCTCACCACCGGGATGGCTGTCGACCACATCGCGCGTGCACTGTCGGTGTCGCCACGCGACATCGGTGTGGCCGGTATGAAAGATCGCCACGCGGTCACCCGGCAGTGGATCTCGCTGCCGCCGCCGACCACCCCCGAGGCGGTTCGCGCGCTCGCCCTCGATGACATCGCGATCGTCGAGGTCGCGCGCCACAATCACAAGCTGCGCACCGGCCACGTCCGCGCGAATCGCTTCGTGCTGATCGTGCGCGGTGTGGAGCCCGATGCTGCGGCCCGAGCCCGCGCGATCCTTGGCCAGCTCGCGGCGCCGCCCGGGGCACCGAACTGGTACGGCGAGCAACGTTTCGGACGCGACGGTGACAACGCCGAGCGGGGCCTCGGCATCGTGCGCGGCGAGAAGCCGCCCCGCGATCGCAAGCTCGCGCGCCTCCTTGTCTCGTCGCTGCAGTCCAAGCTGTTCAACGACTGGCTCGTCGCCCGCATGCGCGATGGCCTCTACGCGCGCGTACTCGGCGGTGATGTCCTCCACAAATCCGGCGGCGGCATGTTCGTGTGCACCGAGCCCGACGTCGACGAGCCTCGGCTGCTCGCGAACGAGCTCGTACTTACCGGTCCGATGTTCGGCGTCTCGATGCGCGCCGCGGCTGACGGCACGCCCGCCGCCGAGCGTGAAGACGCGATCCTCACTGCGGCCGGCCTCGCGCGCGATTCGTTCGCGAGCGTCCGCGCGATCGCCGAGGGCACCCGGCGCGATGCGTCGATCTCGGTCGGCGATCCGACCGTCCGCGACGTCGAGCCGGGCGTGCTCGAGGTCGCGTTCGGCCTCCCCGGCGGGGCCTACGCTACCGCCGTGATGCGCGAATTGATGAAGACGCCGTAGCTCAGCGTGCCTTCGCAGCTGGCCGCGGTTCACACTGTTCGAGCCGTTGCTCGAGCACGCGGATCCGTTTGTCCTGCGCCTGGATCGCTGCAACCGACGCAGACAGGAGCGCGTACAGGTCGACGTGACGACCGTCGACGAACGGGGCCGTCGGTGCGTCCTCGATCAAAAAGCCGAGACGCGGATCACCGCCGGTTTGATCGTTGTAGCGGAACGTTGCGAGCGGCAGCGTCTGGACCTGGCGCACGACGGAGTCGAGCTCCGCTGCGGTGAGGTAGTGAACGTCGTGCTTGAACTGCTTTGCCGAGCGCGTCCTGCAGCGGCCCGGTGCCTGGTCGAGGCAGATGAGAAACTCGCTGGCGGCCTTGTGACCATCATCGCAGGTGGTCTCGACGTAACAGCTGGGCGCGTTCGCATTGCACGATTGGCCGCGCTTGATGGCCAGCGAGTCACACGTCGCAAGACCGCGCGTCGAGGCTGGCGCACCCTCGCACGGGGAACGCGCGATCGGATTCGACAGCGAGCAATCCGACACGTAACGGAGCGCGCCGGCGGGCGGCGGCACGGGCGGCGGGACGTCGTCCTTGGGCGGCGGCGGCGGCGGGGGCGGCGGTTGCTCGGTAGTGTTCGTCGCACTGCCGTCGGGAGGCTGCGCGAACGGCGGGGCTTCCGAGCCCACTTTCGGCGGGGGCGGCGAGGGGGCGTTCTTCTCCGAGTTATGAGAACCCGAGCACGCGACGACGAGCGGGAGCAGCACGGTCAGATGACGCATGTCCACGTTATATGCCTGTTCCGACGCCGAGCTCGTGCACGCGCGCGGTCGCGGTCGCGGTGCTACGCTCTGTTTCGTGGCCCGCCGAGATCCGCCTGACGATCGCGACACACTGATCGATCGGCGGACGCAGCTCGGGTTTGGCGGTGAGAAAGCCAAGCCCGTCGCCGATCTATCGGGGAAGGTTACCGGCGGCTATCTCTTCGGTCAGGAGCTCGGCAGCGGCGCGATGGGATCGGTCTACCGTGCGTCGCATCTCGATTCGAGCCGCGTGGTGGCGATCAAGGCGCTGCACGCGCATCTCCTCGAGGAACCGCAAGCCGTCGCGCGATTCCGCCGCGAGGCGCGCAATGCCTCGCGGCTTGGCCACCCCAATGTCGGCGGCGTGTTCGAGGTCGTCGAGGCGGAGGACGGCCGGCAGCTCCTGGTGCTCGAGTACGTCGAAGGCGAGCCGCTGACGTCGCTGATCACGATGCCGATGCCCGCGGACCGCGTGTTCACGATCGTCGCGCAGATCCTTCGTGGCCTCGAGCACGCGCACGCCGCTGGGCTCGTGCATCGCGATCTCAAACCCGACAACATCCTCATCGAGCCGCGCAACGGCCGCGATCACGCCCGCATCATCGACTTCGGCATCGCGATCCTGCGCATCCCCGGCGACGACGAGTCGCGCCTGACGGGGCAGGGCAACGTGATCGGCACGCCGCCCTACATGGCCCCCGAGCAGGCGCGCGGCGAACAGGTCGATGGGCGCGCCGATCTGTTTTCGCTCGGCATGATCGCGTGGGAGATGCTTGCCGGGAAGCTTCCGTTCGACGGCAAGCGCGCGATCCAGCTGCTCGAAGCGAGCCTGAAGCGTGACCCACCGCCGTTCGCCGACCGGGTGCCGGGCCTGATCGTCGATCCAATGCACGAGCTGTTCGTCCGCAAGCTCGTCAACCGCGAGCGCGAGCTCCGGTTCACCAGCGCGCGTCACGCGCTCGACGTCCTCGCGCTCGTCCTCAAGGATCCCGAAGCGGCCGGGCCGGCCCTCGGCATCATGAATGTCGAGAAGGCGCTCGCCGTCGTCTCGTTACCGGACCCGCCGAATCCCAAGGGCTGAGGCGAAAAAACATGCAGTCAAGATGGCGTCGCGCCGCGGCCCGAGGTGACAAGGACCTCGCGCGAATGACCCCTGCGCAGTCGATCGCACTTGGCGAGGCGCTCCTGTGTTCGGATGTGATGCGCCTCGCGAAGCCCCGGCGCGGGCCCCGTCCGCCAAGTCTTGCGGTCGCTCTCGGTCTCGTCTCGCGACCGCCGAAGCGGTGATTCTCAAATGCTGGTGTAGCGTCCGGACGATGGAGACCATGACGTATGCAGTCACCGGGCGCATCGCGCGCATCACGCTCAACCGGCCCGAGCGTGGCAACGGGCTGACGTTCACGACGCCGATCGAGCTTGCCGCCTGCGTCGAGCGCGCGAACCTCGATCCGAACGTTCACGTGATCGCGCTGTCCGGCAACGGCAAGGGCTTCTGCGGCGGCTACGATCTCGTCGCCAGCGCCGAGAAGATGGACAGCACGCTGAGCTCGGGCCCCGAAGGGTCCCCGCTCGATCCCGCCGTGACCGCGCGCAATCACGATCCATCGCAGGTGTGGGACCCGATGGTCGATTACCAGATGATGTCGCGCAACGTCCGTGGCTTCATGAGCCTGTTCCACAGCGACAAGCCCGTCGTCTGCAAGGTCCACGGGTTCTGCGTTGCAGGCGGGACCGACCTCGCGCTGTGTAGTGACCTGCTCGTCATCGAGGACACCGCAAAGATCGGCTATCCGCCGGCGCGGGTGTGGGGCGTGCCGACGACCGCTGTCTGGGTGCATCGCATCGGGCTCGAGAAAGCCAAGCGCCTGCTGTTCACCGGCGACTGCCTGTCGGGCACCGAGGCCGTTGCATGGGGCCTGGCGACCGAGTGCGCACCGCGCGCCGATCTCGACACTCGCTTCGAGTCGCTACTCGAGCGCATCGCGCGGATGCCGATCAACCAGCTCGTGATGATGAAGCTGCTGCTCAACCAGTCCGTGCACGCACAAGGCCTCGCGCAGTCACAGCTGCTCGGCACCGTGTTCGATGGCATCGCGCGGCACACGCCCGAGGGCTACGCCTTCGCCAGCCGCGCGGCCGAGGCGGGGTTTCGCACGGCGGTGAAAGAGCGGGACGAGCCGTTCGGCGATGCCGGCCCGTCGACCTTCAAGGGCTGACCTGAGTCCAGGTAATCGGGTCTGATCACGAAGTTTACGGACGGATTCGACGGGCCTGCTCCTCGGTGGCCTGGAGACGGGCGGACGTATCGGCGACTACGTGATCGACACGCAGCTCGCATCGCGCGGCACCGGTCACCTGT
>JAYVWH010000883.1:0-2750 GCA_043786265.1 Kofleriaceae bacterium
AGCTCGAAGTTCCGCATCGGTCACCTGCAGCTCGGGTCGTCGTGGAACCCGCGCCCGAGCGCGCTGCGCCGGCTCGGCTGGGAGATCGAGAAGCGGACCTCGATCGACATGGAGCTCGAGCCCGCGATCGTCACGCCGGCGAGCGACAACTTGCACGAGACGCCGTTTCTGTATTTGACCGGCGACAAGGCGATCGACCTGCCGAGCAATGCGAGCATCGAGTCGCTGCGACGGTTCCTCACGTTCGGCGGGTTCTTGCTCGTCGACAGCGCCGAAGGATCGACCGATGGCGCCTACGACGGCTCGGTACGCAAGCTGATCTCGAACATCTTCCCCGCACCGGCGAAGAACCTCGAGGTGCTGCCGAGCGATCACGTCGTCTACAAATCGTTTTACCTGCTCGACAAGCCGATGGGCCGGCTCGCGCTGGCACCCGCGATCGAGGGCGTCGTGCGCGACGGGCGGCTCGTGTGCGTCTACATCCCGAACGACCTTGGCGGAGCGTGGGCGCGCGACGATTTCGGGAATTACGATTTTCCGTGCGAGCCCGGTGGCGAGAAGCAGCGCGAGCTGTCGTTCCGCCTCGGCGTGAACCTCGTGATGTACGCGCTGTGCCTCGACTACAAGAGCGACCAGGTCCACGTGCCGTTCATCATGAAGCGGCGGCGGTGGAAGCCCGACGACGGCGCGAGTAGCCCTTCAAGATGAGCATCGCGCTGTTCTCCACGATGATGCGGCTCGGCCTCGCGATCGCGACGGTCGTGCTCGCACTCGCGACGTGGACCGTGGTTCGCCGCGGACGGGCGAGGCTGGGGGCGGCGCTCGGCATCGGCGCGCTCGCCGCTGTCGGCGCACTCGCCGGCGAGGCGTTGATCGCGTTGACGGTCCGCCTCGCCGCACCGTCCGCCGCCAGCTTCAACGAGTACCGCTGGGTGTTCCTGTCGCCGTATGGCCGCTGGGGCCTCTACATCGGGATAGCCGCGGTAGGCGCGATCGTCGCACTGTCGTGGCGAGCGAGCCGCGGTTCATCAGCGTGGCGCCGTGCAACGCTCGTCGGGCTGCGTGGTGCGGCCGCGACTGCAGCGATGGTCGTGTTCCTCGAGCCTGCCGTCGAGCTGCGTCAGGTCGCGCGCGAGCCGAACCGAATCGCGGTGCTGATCGACGACTCCAAGTCGATGTCGCTCGCGGAGAGCCCGCAGGGTCCGACGCGCATCGAGCGCGTGCGCCGCATGCTCGCCGCATCGCAGGGGACGTTGTCCACCTGGGAGCGCGATCACAAGATCGACTACTACACGTTCGCCGAGACCGTCAGCTCGATCAGCACGCAAGCGCTCGCGACCGATCCAGCGCAGGGCAAGTCGACGCTGATCCGCAAGGCGCTCGAGTACGTGCGCAGCCGCTATGAAGGCCGCGACCTCGCCGGCGTCGTGCTGATCTCCGACGGTGCCGCGACCGGGAGCTTCGACGAGGATTCCGGCGACGGCGCAGTGCGCGACTTCCTGCGCTCGCTCGACACCCGGGTCCACACCGTCTGGGCGGCGCGCGACGGGCTCAAGGACATCGCAGTCGCCGACGTGATGGCCGACGAGTTCGCATTCGTCCGCACCGTCGTGCGCATCGAGGCGGTGATTCGCTCGACCGGTCTGCCGGCGCGTCGCGTGCCGGTCACGCTGTCGACGGACGGCCAGCCGCTGCGACAAAAGGAGATCGATCTTCCGGGCGGTGACCAGGTAGTGAAAGTCACATTCGAGGTCACGCCGCCACGCGTGGGCCGCTACGTCTACGAGATCAGCGTGCCGACTGCCCCCGGCGAGGCGGTCACCTCGAACAACGCGCGCAGCTTCGTGGTGCGCGTGATCCGCGACAAGATCCGCGTGCTGCAAGTTGCCGGTGCACCGTCGTGGGACGTGCGAGCGCTGCGGCAGAACCTCAAGAGCAATCCCAACGTGGATTTGATCAGCTTCTTCATCCTGCGCACGCAGGACGATCCCTCGTTCGGCATCACCGGCGCGATCGATAACGACCAGATGTCGTTGATCCCGTTTCCGACCCGCGAGTTGTTCGAGCAGCAGCTGCCGTCATTCGACGTGATCGTGCTGCAGAACTTCGAGTACATGCCGTACGGCATCGGCGACTACCTCGAGAACATTCGCAGCTACGTCGAAGGTGGTGGCGGCCTCGCGATGCTCGGTGGCGCGCAGTCGTTCACCAACGGTGGCTACTTCGGTACGCCGGTCGCTGCCGCCCTGCCGGTCGATCTCTATGGTCCGTTCGACTCCGGGCCCACGCTCGACACCACGAAGTTCCAGCCGCAGCTCAGCGCCGCCGGCCAGCTTCATCCGGTCACGTCGCTGCGCTACTCGGCGATCGATAACCTTGCCGTATGGAAGGCGCTGCCCGCGCTCGAGGGCGTCAACTTGATCGCGGGCGCGAAGTCCGACGCGACCGTGCTCGCGACGCATCCGCGGCTCAAGACCAAGAACGGCAAGCCGCTGCCGGTGATCGTCGCCGGCGAGTACGGCAAGGGTCGGTCCGTCGTGTTAACCACCGACACGCTGTGGAAGTGGGGCTTCGTTGCAGCTGCGCGCCCCGGCGACAACGGCCGCGCGTACACCACGCTGTGGGAGAACACGGTGCGCTGGCTGATCCAGGATCCCGATCTGCGCAACCTCCACGTCGATAGCGATGCGGTCGAGTACGTGCCCGGTGCCAATGTCCGCGTCAGCGTGCGGCTGCTCGGCCGCGACTAC
>JAYVWH010000884.1:0-2667 GCA_043786265.1 Kofleriaceae bacterium
CGCCCTCGCCGACCTTCTTGGTGACGTCCTTGATCTCGATGATCGTGCTGCCGAGGCGCGGGCCGGTGGGCAGCCGCAGCTCGAGCTCCTTGGGCAGCAGCTGATCCCCGACGGGGCGGGCGGCCACGGCGATGTCGTAGCGGTCGATGCGGGCCTTGGCCTTGACCCCGCGCGCCTTGGGGCCGCGCCGGATCCAGTCGATCTCGCGGCTGACGAACGCGGCGCGCACCCGCTCGTGCTCGGTTTCGATCGACAGCCGCTCGCTCTGCTTGAAGAGGAACTCGGTGTAGTCGCCGTCGTAGCTGTGGAGCTTGCCGCGGTCCATCTCGCAAATCCGGTTCGAGACCTTGTCGAGGAATGAGCGATCGTGCGTGACGACGATCAGCGCGCCGGGCCATCGGGCGAGCTGGTCCTCGACCCACTCGACGGTGCGGACGTCGAGGTGGTTGGTCGGCTCGTCGAGCGCGAGGACATCGGGCTTGCCGAGCAGCGCCCGCGCGAGCGCGACGCGACGGCGCTCGCCGATCGACAGCGTGCCGATAGTCGACGTCAGCGGCGGGATCTGCAGCGCATCCGCGACGGTCTCGATCTCGTAGTCGTGGATGTCCTCGGACCGCGCTAACGTCGCGTGGATGGTCGCGGCCTCGTCGAGCCGGGGCTCCTGCGCCACGTACTCGAGCACGAGATCGCGCCGCCACGTGATCTGCCCCTCGTCGGGCTCGAGCAGCTTAGCCTCGCTCTCCGCGACCCCCGCGCCCTTCACGATCATCTTGAGCAGCGTCGACTTGCCGGAACCGTTCGCGCCGATCAGGCCGATCCGGTCGCGATCGCCCACGGCGAACGACACTCCGTTGAGCACGACGCGATTACCGAAACGCTTCTTCAGATCTTGGACGGTGAGAATGGTGGGCATGCCCGCGCGGGCTTCTTACACTCTCCGCCCACCAAGGCAGGGCACCGGGGCAAGGAATCTTGCGATCCCACATGTGCATTCCCCCCGGACGATGCTCGCGCGGGTGAATGGACGAAACGCGATGTTGTTGGTTCTGCGGCTGCCCCCGCAGGGTTCTCCGTCGTGTCTACTCGAACGCTGCAAACGTGAACGTCAACTGGAGGTCTGCCTTTGCGCCCTTGGTCGCGAAACCCGTCGCGACAGAGCCTCGAATGACCACCTTGAAGCTGCCGCCAACGAATTTGGACCAGTCCTGATCCGCAACGGCGTTCGATTCCAGGAGCACGCCAACATCCACCGGCCCAGCCCCGGTCGGGTTCGTGACACGACCGACTGGGTACGTGTTGTTCGTGTCGTTCATGAGGAACAGAACATCGACGTCACCCGCGTAGACCTGCTCGAGAGTGGTTACCCCCGTTGACTGCGCACCGAGCGTCAACGTGAGGCCATCGACCTCGATTCGGCCCGGATCGCGTCCGAGCTTTGCACGCGCGTCGCTGACGAATGCCCCATATGGATTTCCGCTCTCGGTCGTGATGCCCTTCTCGTCGCTGATCGACGCGCCGTTGACCGCGCCCGAATCGGCTTTGAGGTTGATCGCGACCGGCGAGGAGTACGACACCGGATCGTCGCCACAACCGACCACTGCAAGAAGAGCGAGGCTAGTGATTCGCAACATGCTGTTCCTTTCGGGGCACCGAGCCCCTGTTGTTCTAGAGGGAGAGCCCCTCGCGAAGGTTACCGGGCGCGTAGATTCAGCGTGATAGGCTGACTCCCGCGTGCGCATTCTTGCCATCGCTTGCGTCATTGTTCACATCGCGAGCGAGCGCTTTGCATGCGCAGAGAACGTCGTGGTCGCTGGTCACGATGCTGCACTCGTCGCTGCGCTCGGCGACGCGTTGGCACCACAGCACGTGATCGCCGTCGATGATACGGCACCCACGTCAGTCGGTGAGCTGACCGGGGCCTCGCGGCAACTCGTCGCGCGCGAGAACGCAGCGGGTGCCATCTGGCTCATCCACGACGGCACGATCACGACGCTCGTCGCGTACGATCGCCAAGCGGACCGCGTGCTCGTTCGAACGGTGCCATACACACCACCACTCGACGATGCGCAGGCGGCAGTCATCGCACGAAGCGCGCGCGCGATGCTTCGCGCACTTGCCGTGGACGATGAGTCATCCGCCCAGCCCGTGCCGATTGCTGTCGTCGTCAAGCCACAGACGGAGCCCGCGACGCCGCAATTAGCAACGGTGGCGGGGCTCGGTGCTCGCTTCGGCTCACCGGGAACGACGAGCAGTGCGCTGCTGACACTCGCCGTCATCTGGCGCCCGCGCACGTTGGGCGTTGCGCTCGATCTCGCGATGGGGCTCGCACCGAACGTCAACGGCACCAATTTCGACGGCAGCATCGGCGACCGCTCGTTCGCGGCGGTTGCGCGATTGCCGCTGGACGTCGCGCCGGCAACGGCGATCGCATTTAGCAGCGGCGTAGCGGTTCACGCATTGCGATTCGCGGGCAAGACGCCGATGCGCACGATCGTCGACTGGAAGTTCGATCCCGCCGCACGCCTCGGAGTGAGCGCTTCCTATGCGTTCCGCGAGGGTGTGGAGATCGGGCTCACAGTATCTGCGGACTACCTACTTCGTCGCCAAAGGTACGAGGTCGAGGGCGTGGAAATCCTCGTGATGACCCCGTTCCAGCTGATGGCGGCT
>JAYVWH010000885.1:0-1574 GCA_043786265.1 Kofleriaceae bacterium
AACGGCGACACCGACAACGTGGTCGTCGGCCGCAACGGCATCTTCTACGACAAGGAGAACAACGACTGGGACGCCACGGTCACCAGGATCGTGCCGAACCCGATCAGCGTTCGCGCGGCGTTCTGGTCGCCGTACAAGAAGCTCGTCAAGGTGATCGAGGACACCGTGTCCAAGCGCGCACAGGCCGCAGATGCCGCTGCGCACTCCAAGATGGAGGCGACCGGCACATCGATTGGTGCAGGCGCTGCTGCCGTCGGAGCGCCTGCACCGCCGGCACCGTCGCCCAAGAAGATCGATCTCGGCACGGTGGCTGCGATCGGCGTCGCGATCGGCGGCATCGGCACGTTGGTCGGCGCACTGCTCGCGACGATGTTTGGCCTTGGCAAGTGGCTGCCGATCGGCGTCCTCGCGCTGCTGCTCATGATCAGCGGTCCTGCGATGCTGCTCGCGTGGCTCAAGTTGCGCCGCCGCAACCTCGGTCCGATCCTCGATGCCAATGGCTGGGCGATCAACGGTCGCGCGCGCATCAACGTGTCGTTCGGCGCGGCGATGACCGAGCTCGCGACAATCCCGAAGGGGTCCAAACGGACGCTTTCGGACCCCTTCGCCGACAAGTCGCCGCCCTGGCGCCTCTACATCGCGCTCAGCGTTCTCCTGCTCTTCGCCAGCACCTGGTACATCGGTCGCCTGGATGCCTACCTGCCGGACTCGATCCGCAGCGTCTCGGTCCTCGGTTCGCATGCACCCTCTTACAAGCCAGCGGCCTCGACCCCGCCCAGCGGTGCGGGCGCTGCAGCTCCCGCGCCTACTGCCGCACCGGCTGCTACCCCGCCGACCCCTTGACCCGGGATATGATAACCGGCGTTGAGTAGTCAGCTCGAACAGCTTTTCGGATACCTGGAGCGAGACGGCGTCACGGAGGTCCTGTTCGGTTCGGGCCGTCCGATCGCGATGCGCAAGGCAGGGGCGCTGACGAACATCACGGCGCGCCCGCTGTCGGCGGACCAGCTCGCGGCGATGCTGCGTGGTTCGGAGATCAACGCGCTCATCCCGAGCGTCGACGGCGAGGGCCCGACCGGACAGGTCATAGCCGGGCGTCGCACCGCCACCGCCCAGGTCGCTCGGCGTGGCCACGAGATTGTCATCAGCCTGACCCGCCCTGATGGTGGCACCGTGACCGCAGCATCGACAGCTCCGCTCGCACGAAGCGCCGGGGCCGCGGGGACCACACCCGGCACCGGCGCGCCGATGCGTGCAAAGTCACCGACGTCATCGCGCGCCAAGACGCCAACGAGCGCGCCACGCGCGAAGACTCCAACGCGTTCCAAGGAACCGAGCGGTCCGCAGCGTGCGAAGAGCGGGACCGCCGTGCGCGTGAAGTCGTCGACGTCGGCGCCGCGCACGAAGTCGCCAACCGTTGCGCCGCGCAAGAAGACCCCGACCACCGCACCCAAGTCGCGCACGACCACGGCGACGCGCGCGGGTGGTCTGGTCCCGCCCGCACGCGCACCCGCACCGCCTGCCGCGACTAACTTCGATTTCTCCCTCGACGATGGGATCGAGCTCGGCGAACC
>JAYVWH010000886.1:0-4742 GCA_043786265.1 Kofleriaceae bacterium
GGTCCCCACTCGACAGCGAGGTTGCGCGTGATCGCGTCGACGCCGGCCTTGGCGGCCGAAGCGTGAATCTGCAATGGCGTGCCGTGATAGTGGAGGGTCGCGCTGATGTTCAGCACGAGGCCATTGCCGCTCTTCTGCAGCGCCTCGAATGACGCGCGGGTCACGTTGAACGTGCCGACGAGATCGATCTCGATGACGGTCTTGAAGCCATTGGGGGACAGCGCGGCTGCGGGCGCGAGGAAGTTACCTGCTGCACCGTTCACCAGCGTGTCGAGCTTGCCGAACCGCTCGATCGTCTGCGCGACGGCCTTGGCGACTGCGTCCGGATCCCGGACGTCGGCGGCCACCGCGAGGATCTTGCGCCCGCTGGCGGCGGACATCTCGGCAGCTGTCTGCTCGAGCACTTCCGGCTTGCGGCTGACGATGCAGACATCGGCGCCGAGCCGGGCGTAGGCCTGTGCGATACCGCGGCAGATCCCGGTACCCCCGCCGGTGACGAGGGCGACATGGCCCGTGAGGACGCCGTCGCGGAACACGTCGAGAGGTCCAGGCATTGTCGCATCTTAGATCGGCCTCGCGAGAAATCCGAAACCGCGAGCAACCGCGGTTGTCTACTGCCTCGAACAAGACGCCGCTGCCAAGCTGGTAGCGAGCGGTGTTCCAGGCCCGGCGCGCGT
This sequence comes from Kofleriaceae bacterium, assembly GCA_043786265.1. Classification (GTDB taxonomy): domain Bacteria; phylum Myxococcota_A; class Polyangia; order Haliangiales; family Haliangiaceae; genus JABFXX01. The sequence goes on from JAYVWH010000886.1 coordinate 678, forward strand.
GCGCCGTTTCGGAGGTCTTCATGCGATCCACCCGCTGGGCGCGCTGGGCGACGTTTGCCCTCGCCATCTCTATCTGTGTTCCTGCTCTCGCGAAGTCGGCGGCCAAGAAGTCGATCGCGGACTGCACCTCGTTCCAGCAAGTGGAGAAGGACGAGGCGACGCTGTCGCTTGCTCTCCACAACAGCTGCAGCATGCCGGTGGACTGCAAGGTGACGTGGCGCGTCGTCTGCGCGCCGGATGCGCCGAAGCGTCGTGCTGCGCACGCTGGGAATCAGAAATTCACCCTCAAGGAAGGCGCCGAAACGACCATCGAGGCGTCGGCTGCCGTCTGTGGTGACGATTCCTTCACCCTCGACCAGGTGCAGTGGGGCTGCGAGCCCAATAAAGACTGAGGGTTGCACCTGCGACGCGCTGCGAGACCTCGATCTCGCACCTCGTTAGATCCATCGAAGCTGTCCGACGTTTGTAATCGGCAAGCGACGATACGAAGGCCCGAGCCGGCGGAAGTTACGCCAAGCGCCCGGAATGCCGTGTATGTCGCCAGTCGAAGCACACGTAGTATAAGGACAAGAATCGGTGATGGATCGTCAGGATATCGACGCGCTGCTGATCGGCGCCCTGTACGGCGAGCTTACGCCCGCTGACCAGGCGCGACTTGCAACGCATCTCGAAGCGCACCCGGGTGACCGTGGCGCGCTCGACGACCTGAAGGTCGCGCGACAGGCCGTCGCCGAGAGCCGCATCTTTGCGGTGCAGCTCGACCCTCCGCAGGCGGTCTCGGCGCTGCTGCTCCAGGAAGCCCACCGGCGCGCCCCCAAGCGGGTCGTCGCGAGGGACGAACAGGAAGGCTGGTTCGCACGGTTTGCCCGCAGCTTCATGGCGCACCCGGCGATGGCCGCGGCCGCGATGCTCGTCCTCGTGATGGGCGGCGCTGGCATCCTGTGGATGAAGAACGGCGATGGCGGATTCGCCGAGAAGCAGGCCTCGGCACCTGCCGTCACCAATCACCGTGAGGCCGAGAGCGCCGTCTCGATGCCGCCAGCGGGCGGGGCCGCGATGGAGCAGGGCAGCGCAGCGATCGCGTCCGGCTCCGCCTTCGGCGCCGATCTCTACGAGCAAGACAAGGCCAAGAACGAGCTCGCGCTCGACGGCAAGGCTGACGACAGTCGCGCCGCACATACCGGCGAGCGTGCGCGCGCCGAGCTCGCAAAGGATGCCGAGAAGAAGGTCGCATCGCGCGGCATTGCCGTCACGACCGACCGTGCGCCCAAGGATCTAGACGAGGGCCGCAGCCGTGACGACGTCGCAGCTGCCGACAAGCTGATGCCAAAGAAGTCGGCGACGGTAACGAAGGGCGCTGCACCCGGTAGCGTCGGAGGTGGAGCCAAGGCTCAATCGGCTGACTTCGGTTACGGTGGCGAGTCCAGCGCGAACGCCGTCAGTGGTGCCGGTGCAGTGCGGGGTGGAGGCGATGGTCCGGGTTACGCGCAACCGCCGCCGCCGCCGCCGACGAATGGAACGACCGCCGGCAAGGTCGCCGGTCCCGCGACGGCGACCACCACGTCCCCCAAGGTCGTGACGAAGACACCTGCGCCCGCCGAGAAGCCGACCGCAGCGCCTGCGGCGCAAGCGGTGAAGGCCGACCCTGCACCGGCGAAGGAGGCGAAGCCTGACTCGTCGCTTGTCGCATGGGCCAAGGGCGAGCACGCGCGTGCGGTGACGATGGCGAAGAATGCTGACTGCGCCGGTGCGGCGAAGGTCGCGCTCAACGTGAGCAATCGCGCGAGCAGCTACTACGCGCAGTACATGGCGACCGATCGCCAGCTCAAGCAGTGCGCTCAGTACGTCAACGCGGAGCGTGACCGCGACGCGGAGAAGAAGGCTCGCGCCTCGAAGCGCGTCAACGCCGACGAGTCCGCGCCGACGCAGTCGAAGTAACGGCTGCGACGGCAGGGAGCGCGATATAAGCTGAGGCGAGCCAGTCGACGAGAGCAGGCGGTGCGGCGCCGAGTGCTTCTGTGGACGCTGGCGGCAACACGACCTCGGACTTCGTCGACCAGAGCAGCAGCGGTCCATCCCCGCTGCGATGCAGCCGGAGCAGCGCGGCGGCGGCCTTGCCCGAGTACACACCGTCGAGGCGTGGCCCGACGAGCTGGTGCATCGCGGCCGTGCCCGTCGCGGTCATGTGGCCGTAGCCGCGGCCGAGCTCACGGCGATCGATCTCGAGTCGCGCGTTGTCGCGCAGCCACACGTGCGGGCCACCGAGCATCGCGATCCGGATCAGCGTCGTCGCAGCGAGCTGCAAGATCATCACGCGCGATGTGACCGGCCATGGCGTCACGCGCACCGCGTGAATGATCGGCGGCGGGCCGCGCCATGCCCCGAGCGATCGCGCGAGTGCAAACCCGGCGAGTAAACCGGCAGACGTGCACGTGCTGCCCGCGGGCACGACGATGCGCGACGGGGCGGGGCACTCGCCCGCGGCCACTTGTTCCGCGAGCTCGAGTGCCGCCGATAGTGCGCCGAGCGTGCCGATCGGCGTCGCGCCGCCCGGTGGCATCACGATCGAGTCACGCTCGCGCGCAGCGATCAGTGCAGCCGCAAACGGAACCTCGACGACGCTGCGCAGCCGCACGATGCGGCACCCCGAATCGATCAGCGCGCCCGCATTCTCGAACGCCCACTCGCTGCCCGGTTGCGGGAACAGGATCGCGCCCGCATCGAGACCGACTGCGCGTGCGTGGAGCACGGTCGCGATCGCGTGGTTCGATCCGTACGCACCGATCGCCCAGATCCGTCGCGCGCCGCGCGCGAGTGCGTGACCGAGCCACGGTTCGAGCGTCCGGACCTTGTTCCCGCCGTACAGTCCGCTCGAGTCACCCTCGCGCTTGATCCACAGCGGGCGACCTTCAACACAGGTCTCGACCACTGGTGTCGGCCACGCGCCGAGCCCGGCCCATGGCACGCGCGCAGCAACCTGCGGCAGCCAGCGAAACAGCGCGACGTCGTGCGGTCGCGCCAGCCGATCAGTCCTTCTTGTCGGCGATCGGGACGTACTCGGCGGGTGCCAAGGCAAGTGTGCCGGCGCCGAACAGGAAGTCCTCGCACTGCTCCTTGAGGACGTCGTGCGACTTCTTGGACGTCAGGTCGAGGCGGTACTCGTTGACGATCCGCTTGGAGTGCTCGATCCACTCGGTCCAGGCCTTCGCCGAGATCGTGTCGTAGATCCGCTGCCCCAGGGCGTCGTCGAACGGTTTGTAGGGCAAACCGGGTAGCTCTTCCCCTAGTTTGACGCACTTGACCAAGCGGCTCATGGGCGCTGAATAGCACGAAAAGCTCACAGATCTGGCCCGAGCAGTTCGCTACGATGCGACTCATGGGACGCCTTGGGCTCGTTTTCGTCACGCTCGTCTACGCGGTTGGCTGCGAGGACAATGGTGGCGGGCTCGAGGACTATTACCCGAAGCTACCTCCCGCAAGCGGCGCCGCCGTGGCCTCCGCAGGCCAGGTCACCGATGCAGGGCAGCTCATCACGGGCCCGGCACAGAGCGGCCTGGTCGGGGACTACTTCATCAAGAACGATCGCGCGTCGTTCATCGTTCAGTCACCGACTCGCGTGATCGGTGTGATCCCCCAAGGCGGCAACCTGGTCGATGCCGCGCTGATCGATGGCAACGGTGTGCAGACCACGCAGGATCACTTCGGCGAGCTCAGCCTGATCTATCTCGCGGGTCGCACGTGCGAGCACGATCAGATCGAGATCGTCCGCGATGGAACCAAGGGCGGCCCTGCCGTGCTGCGCGCGATCGGTCGCAGCGGCAACAACGAGTTCATCAACCTCAAGGCGGTCGGTGCGCTGCCGATCGTCGCCGCGGTCGACCCCGACATTGCCGACAACGTCGACTGCGCGACGACCTACGTGCTCGCGCCCGGCTCGACGACGCTCGAGGTCTATCACTCGATGTACAACGGTGGCCCCGACGAGGTCACCGGGCCGCTGGGCGCACTGTCCGACAGCGGCGGTGCAATCGAAGCGTGGTCGAACACGCGCGGCTTCGAGCGCGC
>JAYVWH010000887.1:0-3467 GCA_043786265.1 Kofleriaceae bacterium
TCCAGGCGCGCCACTCCGCGCTTCTGCAGCGCGCTTCTCGATCTCGTCCTTGTCATCGATCGAGATTCCCGGCGGCGGTTCGAGGCTATCGAGGAGCTGAGCGGCGAGCTCTTCCCGCTCGTCTTCGGGAAGACGCATCGCTTCCTTGAGAAGTTGGGCGGCGAGCTCCATACCAAGAACTTACCGCGAGTTCATTACGCTCGCTACGGTCAATCGAGCAACGACGCGCTCGCTATGACGCCGCATACTGCGCACGAGCGCGTTCCAGCTCGTCGATGACCATAACGGCCAACTCCGACGGCTCGATGACTTTCGCGTGAGGTCCCCACTGGAGAATCCAGGAGACCACCGGCACGAGGTTCGTGCACGTGAACGTCAAGCGAAGACGTCCTCCCGCGGCGCGCGCGAGCTCCTGCGTCGGGTGCCACACGCGCCCGGCGACGAGATCAACCTTCTCGGCCGAGAACTCGACGACCACCCGGCGGGCGTTCGCGGGCTCGCCGACGTGGACGCCGAACGCGCCATGGAGCACATCGTCGATCTGGAAATCTGCCGGGATCTCGAACGTGCGCTTGCGAAGATGCTCGGCCTCGACGAACCGCTCGACCGCGAACACGCCGAGACCGCGACGCCAGTCATGCAGGTCGGCCGATGCATAGCCCTCGCCCACCCGCGCGCCGACGACGTACAGACCCTGCCGATACATGAGGATCACGAACGGAGCGAGATCGCCGCTACGCGCCCGACCGCGCGAGTCCTTGTACGAGAACCTGACGATCTTGCGCGAGAGGATTCCGGTCTGCAGCGCGTCAATCAGATCCTCCTTCCCCTCGTACGCCTTTGTTCCACCATCCGGCACGTACGCGAAGTGCTGCCCTAGCTCACCGTGCTCTTTGCGCTCGCTCGGGTTCATCGTCTGCTCGAATTTCGCGAGCACGTTCACCGCGTCTTCATGGAACGACGTGCCTCGCAGCACGTCAAACACGCGGCGTGCGGCGAGCAGCGTGTACCGCTCGCGTCGCGTCACCGGCACGCCGGTGTAGCTCGCTTCGAGCAGACGCGCCGCGGCATGACCATCCACGCGCGACAGCTCGACGCGAACGTCCGCGTCCGCCAACTCCGCAAGGTCGCGCCGAACGGTGCGCTCGCTGACGCCGAGCTTCGCGGCAAGTGCTTCCAACGTGCGGCCGTGCTTGTAGCCGCGCAACGCGTCCAGAAGGCGCAGCGCACGCGCTGTTTGGCCTACGTCACCGCGTCGATACACGCTTTCGTCTAGCCCAGAACCCGGTTTTCGTGGGCACAAACCCTTCGGGAAAGACTTTGGCGCCCGAGGACCCGGCTTTGGTGTCGACCTTTGGCGCCGACGCAGGCCGCTAACTCGGTCATCCCCGAGCACGACGACGCCGGCCCGACAAAGTCGAGCCGGCTCGAAGAAGGGTCTGCAAAGCTTCGGGGCGGGTTATTTACTCTGCCCGCGCTCTGCCCGAGGCCTCAAAACTGTGGCGGATCAGGGCGGACCCTCCCGGAGCTAAGTGGTTGAGCGTGCAGCAAACGCTCGTTATCTTAGGTGCTCCGGGAGATTTCGATCCCCCTTATCTCCACCACTTAGACGGCGTTTTGGCGGGTTGGGGAACGGTGTTCACGAGGTCGAACGCAGCACCTAACCTGCCGTCGTCACTCGCGCCCGCTGCGGACTCGATGGCCCGCGCTCGCGTGATGATGGGGCTGACCTGACGCTTCGTTCCGCTCTGTCCGCTGGCCGGACGCATTGCTTCGGACAAATCTCGGACACCGTCTTTGGCCCCACCCTGGCGGCAGGAATCAACTCCGGTCGGGATGATCCGCGCGATCGAGGGCCCGCCGGGTCCCGCGAGCGCGAGGTGCTCTGCGAATACGACGGCATCGGCGCTGTCGCGTCGGCGTACTGAGGCGCATAACCACCGAGCAGTTCCTCGACGCCCCCGACGCAAACCTCAAGCAGGCGACGGGATATTGGTGATGAGCTCCCGGCGTAGCCACCACGCCAGGTAGCTGAACAACAAGACCATTCCCACAACGATATCCACGGCCGCGAGGCCGCCGTTCCCCGCGACGCTCACCAAGGCGAGCACGCCGAGCAGTACGAACAGGATCGCGAGGAACGCGGCTGCCCGCGGCAGGAGGGCGCGCGGACCGGCGAGCAGCGCCAGGCTCACGATGGTGAGCCCGACATGCCAGATCGGCCAGCCCGGGAACCCGTAGAGCTGGAGCCCTGCGGTGCTGATCCCGATCGAGTAGCCGCTCGATCGGAGGGCGAGCGAATCGCGGCCGATGCCAGCGGCGACCTCGAGATGGAGCAGGGCGGCCACGAGCAGGACGGCGCCCACGATTCGCGCGGTCGCCACCGTTCGGGGCCGCTCGCGATCGAGCAGCACCGCGATCGCACGGAGGCTCACCCACACGAACAGCAGCGAGGAGCCGGCGGCGTTGAGGAAGTACGCGACCACCTGGGCGTCCCACACGGCATAGCGGGCGCCGTCGGACACCAGCTTGCCAAAGCCCCAAAGACTGGCGATGGCAACAAGTCCGAACAGCAGGACCGCGCCCCAGCGAGCGATCCGCGCAAACCGGAGCAGCCCGCCTCCGATCGCGCACACCGCGATCGCGACGCCCCACATCACGAGGGCCTCCGGCGTCGCGAGCTCCGCGCCGCCCATGGTGACCGCGGGCAGGATGATCGCGAAGCCCACCATGTAGAGCGTGAGGGCGATCAAGAGGATGCCGATCCGCGCAGCGCGCTGCTGGTTCGAGATCGACACCGCCGTCATGGAAACGCCAAGCTATCTGATCTTGTTCGGCGTCCGCACCCAGTTTTGCTCACGGATCTGTGAACGTCACGAACTTCCGGGGCATCGAGGTGTCCGAGATTTGTCCGAGGCAGTCCCGATCGCCAGGCAATCAACAACGAGCGCAATCGTTCCCCAGATTCCTCGACGGAGAATTGCGATCTGGGGAACGAATCGCGCTGCAACGTCGCGTGATTCTTCGGGGCGGCTTTAATGGCATTCACGAGGTCAGGGACCCGCTCCGCGACCGTGCGCTCCAGTTGTTCGATCCCAACGGCTAGGGCCAGCTCCGCGAGCCCGGCTGCTCCAGGCGAGCCGCACACAACGCGAGTAGCGACGATGAATAGGAGGTCTCGTCCAGGGGTGTCTTACATCCACGCGGGTTAGCGGGCCGGGTATTCCGATACCCGGACACCGCCCGAATACCCAGGGCGAGCCGAGCCGCCCGCCAGTCCAATGCGGAGTTAGCGCGAGCGATCCAGCCCGAGGTTTGGAACGACAGCCGCAATAGGCCTCGTCACCATGATGAACAAGCTCGCTGCCATCCTACTCCTCTCGGCTGCTGGCTGCGCCACCGAGAACGATGGCGCGCTTCACCTCTCCGGTCAGCTCGCCGACCCGTCTCAGGTCACGCATGTGGTC